>JALTLT010000032.1 GCA_027001815.1 Gammaproteobacteria bacterium
TGTCGATATCGTCGCCCCGGGGGTGGAGATCCTCAGCACCTGGCCGGGCGACCTCCTCGCCTATCTGAGCGGCACCTCCATGGCGGCGCCGTTCGTGACCGGCACCGCCGCGCTGCTGCTGGCGGGCGATCCCCTGCAGACCCCCGCAGCCCTGAAGGAGAGGCTTCTCACGAGCGGTGATCTGCTCCCCCAGTTCACCGGACGCGTGGTCTCCGGGGCACGGCTGAACGCCGGCAACGCCGTCGGCTGCGCACCCGGGAGCCTCTCCCTCTCCCTCCCCAGCCATCCGGCGGGCTTTCTCGCCTGGCAGGGGGAGCCCACCCGTCTGCTGGCCGAACTGCGCACCTGTGGTGCACCCGTGACCGGCGCGTCGATGGTGGCCGTGTTCGACAATGGCGAACCGGAACTGCCCCTCTTCGACGACGGGCTCCACGGAGACCGCGCGGCGGCCGACGGCGTCTATGGGGCGCCATGGACCCCTGCCCGGGAAGGCCCCCTCACCCTGCGCCTCGACGCCAGCGACGCCCTGCTCGGCAGCGCCACGATCAGTACACCCGGAGAGGTCGTCCGCCGGGTCGACTACCTGCGGGAAGAGATCCTCTCGACCTGGATCGACACCTCTGCGGGGGATCCCCTGGTGCTGGGAGACGACGATTTCGCGGAGATTCCCATCGGCTTCCTCTTCCCCTATTACGGAAGGGAGTTCGACCGGCTGGTGATCGGTTCCAACGGCCTCCTCACCTTCTCCATGCCCGGCGCCGGGGAGTGGAACAACACACCCCTTCCCGATCCCGCGCCGCCGAACGGGGTGATCGCCCCCTTCTGGGACGATCTCGATCCGGGCGTGGCGGGCACCATCACCTCGCTGCTGGAGGGAACCGCCCCCACCCGCCGCCTGACCGTCTCCTGGGAAGGGGTGCCCCACGTGGGGGGTACCGACGGCGGCAGTTTCCAGGCCACCCTCTACGAGGAGAACGGCGAGATCGTCTATCGCTACCGGGACGTGCTGCTCGGCTCCGGGGCATGGGATCTGGGCGGCACGGCCACCGTGGGTATCGAGGACTGGTCCGGCTCCTTCGCCAATCTCTACGGCTTCAACAGCCCGCGGCTCGCCGATGGCCTGGCCCTGCGCTTCTTCCTCGAGCCACCGACGGCGGAGAACCGCTACCGCATCGCCATCGACACCACTCCGGTGGCGGGCGCCAGCGGCTGGATCGCCATGGAGTTCATCGACGGCGATGGCGTCAACAGCAACCACCTCGAGCTGTTCCGGTTCGAGTCGGACGGCACGACCATCACCGACGTGCGACGGGCCGGCGATGCCACCGGCTCCTTCCTGCCGGGACCCGGCCGCCTGGGGGACGCCCAGTTCATCAGCGAGATCTCACAGCCGGAAATCCATGGTGGCTCCATCCTCTTCGAGGTGGCGATCACGGGTAACGGCACCTATGCCCCCTTCCCCGACAGTGTGGCGTTCTACCTGATGGACGATACCCGGCTCCCCTACGCCACCGAAGATCCGCTGGGAACGAATGCCCTCGTGGCCTTCGAGATCGACCGGCCGGTCCCCCTGCCCCAGGTCTTCGCCTCCGCGTTCGCGACCGCGACGGTCACGCCGGCGGTCGACAACCTGCCACCGATCGCCAACCCCGGCGGCCCCTACACCGGCGTCGCCGGCTCCCCCGTCACCTTCGACGGCTCCGCCTCCAGCGACCCCGAGGGGGCCACCCTCACCTACCTCTGGGAGTTCGGCGACGGCTCCACCGGCTCCGGCGTGGCACCCTCCCACACCTACGCCACCGCCGGCACTTACACCGTCACCCTCGTGGTCAGCGACGGCACCTTCGACTCCGACCCCGTCTCCACCCAGGCGGTCATCGAGGCGCCCGCCAATCTCCCTCCGACGGCCGATGCCGGCCCCGATCGCACGGTAAGACCGCGGCGCCTGGTGCGGCTAGACGGGAGGGGATCCAGCGACCCGGACGGGCAGATCGTCTCCTACCGATGGCGTCAGATCTCGGGAAGGGCGGTCCGGATCTTCCGCTCGCATCGGGCGGTCGGCTACTTCCTCAGCCCTCGCCCCGCCGACCCCCTGTCCCCGGAAGTGCTGGAGTTCGAGCTGGAGGTGACGGACGACCAGGGTTCGATGGCGACCGACCGGGTGGTCATCACCGTCGGCATCCCTGCCGCCGGCCAGTAGCCGGTAGAGAGGCGGGGGAGTCTCCGCTCCCCCGTCTCTCGCAGCCTGTCGGACTTCAAGCTGAAGGTCACTCCGCCCCGCGGAAAGGACCCGGATCTGCCGGCCTTCCCGGGTGCGACAGGCTGTTGGCCTCCCTCGTCCCAGCGAGGTCCGGTGTGGCACCGGGATCGTGCGGCGCGGGGGCGTCACCAGGAGAACGCCGTTACCGCCGGAACGGATAACGCAGTTTCCCGTCAGCTCCCCCTCAGCCGCCGGCGCAGCGATTCCAGGGGCAGGGTGTTGACCACCCGATCGGGCTCGACCCAGCCCCGCCGTGCCTGGCGCACACCCTCCTCGAGGAGGGCGAAATCCTGAACGGTGTGGGCATCGCTGTCGATGGCGATCTCCACCCCCGCATCGAGGGCCTGCCGGGCATGGATGTCGTCCAGATCGAGACGACGCGGCTGGGCATCGAGTTCGAGAACGACCCTGTTCTCCGCCGCCGCGCGCAGAAAGGCACGCCAGTCGAGATCGATGGGCGGACGGGACTCCAGTAGCCGCGCGGAAGGGTGGGCAACCAGGTGGAGATGGGGGTTCTCCATGGCCCGCAACAGGCGACGGGTCTGCTGGCGGCGCCCCAGGCGGAAGTGGCTGTGGACCGCTCCGATCACCACCTCGAGCCGCTCCAGCACCTCATCGGGCATGCCCAGCCGGCCGTCCTCGAGGATCTCCACCTCCATCCCCTTGAGCAGCACGATCCCCTCCAGCTCCCCGTTGAGACGGTCGATCACCTCCATCTGCGCCACCAGACGCTCCTCGTCCAGGCCGTGGACCACGCCGATGCGGACCGAGTGGTCGGTGATGGCGAGGTACTCCAGTCCGGCGGCCCGGGCCGCCTCGGCCATCTCGCGCAGCGAACCGTGGCCGTCGCTGGCGCGAGTGTGACAGTGGAGATCTCCGCGCAGATCGGCAGGTTCGATCAGGCGGGGGAGACGCCCGGTCCGCGCCGCCTCGATCTCGCCCCGGTCCTCCCTCAGCTCGGGGGGGATCCAGGGAAGATCGAGGGTGGCATAGACCGAGGCCTCATCGGCGCCGGCCAGGTTGACCCCCTCCCGGAAGACACCGTACTCGTTCATCTTCAGCCCTCGGGCCTGGGCCATGCGACGCAACCGGATACCGTGCGCCCGGCTGCCGGTGAAATAGACCAGGGCGGCGCCGGCCTGCTCCGGCGAGACCACCCGCAGATCCACCTGCAGGCCGTTGCGCAAAAACACCGTCGCCCGGGTGATGCCTCGCGACACCACCCGCGTCACCTCGTCGAAGGCGAGGAAGCGGGCGATCACCTCGCTCTTCCCCTCCACCACCGCCAGCAGGTCCAGGTCCCCCACGGTCTCGCGTCCTCGCCGGAAACTGCCGGCGACCACCACCTCCTTCACGCCGGTCGCGCCCTCCAGCCACCGCTGGAGGGCGGTAGCGTGACGCGCGGCATCGAACCGCAGAAAACGCCGCTCAACCGCCGTCCGACTCCGCAGCGACTGGCGGATCTGCTCCACGGTGCGCGGCCCGAAGCCTCGCAGCCGAGCGACCCGCCCCGCGGCCAGCGCGCGCTCCAGGCCCCGCAGATCACGCACGCCCAGCCTGCGCCAGAGCAGGGCGACACGTCTCGGCCCAAGCCCCGGGATACGAAGCAGCTCCTCGAGGGTGGGAGGGACCTGTCGATGAAGTTTCTCCAGCGCCCGCAACCGCCCGGTGGCAACCAGTTCACGGATCTTCGCCGCCAGTTCCCGGCCGATGCCCGGCAGACGGGTGAGATCCTCCTCCGCGGCGACCATCTCCGCCAGCTCCCGCCCCAGGTTACGGACGGTGCGCGCGGCATTGCGGTAGGCGCGCACCTTGAAGGGATTGTCGCCGGCGATCTCCAGGAGATCCGCCATCTCGTCGAAGACCCGGGCGATCTCCTCGTTGTGCATGGGCATCGGGCACCTCTCCTCGGCGATCACGGGGCGAACACGCCTGACTCCACCCCCTGACGCCACCATAGCAGAATCACCGCGGATCGGGTCTCCACCGACCCTGCCTGCACCCGCTCCTCCAGCATCCTCACCCTCAAGGAAGCGAGGCAGATGCCGATATCTGGGCACGATCGCCCTGCCCCCCGCCGACGGGGTATCTGGAATCCCCGCCGAAAGCTGTTGTGAAACGGCACCAGGCCCTTCCCGGGCCGGTTCTCGACGAGGGGCGATGGTACCGGAACCCAGCCATCTGGCCACACCCCCCGCCGGACCCAAAGTGAGCAGAACATCTTTCCACAATCTGGCCATCCTCTCGGCCCTGCCCCTGCTCCCGCTGGCGGCCCACCTCTATCAGGCCTGGCCCCGCCCCGACCCCTGGCTCGCCGCCACCCTCCTGGCCCAGACGGCGGTGATCGTCGGCATCGCCTTGTGGGACAGGTATCTTCAGAACGACTGCCGGCTCGCCCTGGAGCAGATGCAGTCCCATCTCAATCACCGCCACCGCCAACTGGAAGAGCAGTACATCCGCCAGGCGGGAGAACTGGTGGAGGTCTACCGCAACTACGAGGAGCTGGTACAGAGCGCCAACAGCATCATTCTCCGTTGGGACACCTCCGGCGTGATCCTCTTCATGAACCCCTTCGGTCTCGATTTCTTCGGCTACCGGGAGGAGGAGATCATCGGTCGCAACGTGATGGAGACCATCGTGCCGTCCACCGAGTCCACCGGTCGCGACCTCGCCTACATGATCGAGGATATCGCCCAGAATCCCGACGACTACCTGCACAACGAAAACGAGAACGTCAAGGCGGACGGCACACGGGTATGGATCGCCTGGGCCAACAAGGCGGTTCAGGATGCAGAGGGGCGAACCACCGAGATCCTCTCCATCGGCAGCGACATTACCGAGAAGAAGCGCTACGAGCAGCAGATCTTCCAGCTCGCCCACCACGACAACCTGACGGGACTGCCCAACCGCATGCTCTTCATGCGCCGTCTCGAGGAACGGATCGCCGAGGCGTCGAAGCAGGAAGAGGTGTTCGCCCTCCTCTATCTGGATCTCGACCGTTTCAAGCCCATCAACGACTCCCTGGGCCACCACAGCGGCGACCTGCTGCTGGAGAGCCTCGCCCGACGGCTCGAGGCGTGTGTCTTTCCGGGCGACACCCTGGCCCGCATGGGCGGCGACGAGTTCACCATGATCCTGTGCGGCTGCAACGATCTCCACCGGGTGGTGGAACGGGTCCAGATGGTGGCCGGCCAGCTCCTCGGCGCCGTCGCCGACCCCTTCAACATCAACGGACACCGGGTCTTCGTCTCGGCGAGCATCGGCATCGTGCTCTACCCGATGGATGGCCGGGAGGCGGCGGAGCTGCTCAAGAACGCCGACACCGCCATGTACCAGGCGAAGCAGCAGGGAAAGAACCGCTTCCTCTTCTACGAGTCCCATATGAACGCCTGGGCGGCCGAGCATCTGAAGCTGGAGACGGAACTGCGTCAGGCCCTGCAGCGGGATCAGTTCAGCCTGGTGTACCAGCCGATCATGCACCTCGGCAACGGGAGTGTCGAAGCGGTGGAGTGCCTGTTGCGATGGCACCACCCCCGACTCGGCGACGTGCCCCCGGAGCGGTTCATTCCCATCGCCGAAGAGGGGGGACTGATCCCTGCGATCAGTGAATGGACCCTCTCGCGGGCAGTGTCACAGGCGGCCCAGTGGCACCACCAGGGCATGCTGGGCGACATCCTGATGACGGTCAATCTCTCGCCGCTCCACTTCCAGGATCCCCAGCTCGTGGAGATCGTCGCGGCCGCCCTGCGTCGCCATGAGCTCCCGCCCTCGCGACTCGGTATCGAGATCACCGAGAGCACGCTCCTGGCGGAATCGGGCGTCTCCATGCGCACGGCCAGGGCACTCGACGAACTGGGCGTGCGCCTGCTCATCGACGACTTCGGTACCGGCTACTCCTCACTGGCCCGCCTCCACGAACTGCCGGTGCACATGCTCAAGATCGACCGCTCCTTCATCAGTGGCGGCAATAAGCGCCGATCGGACCACCGTCTCACCGGCGCCATCATCGCCCTGGCCCACAGCCTCGGCATTCCCCTCATCGCCGAGGGAGTCGAGAATATGGCCCAGCTCGAATTTCTCACCCAGCAGGGGTGTGACTACGCCCAGGGCTACCTGCTCTCCCGACCCTGTTCCCGGGACGAGCTGGAGGAGAGACTCCGCAACCCGTCCCCTCTGACCGGCGCCGGGCAGGAGGGGGAGAACCGCTCGCTGGGCTGACCTCAGCTCGCCGCGGCGGAGCCCCTCCCTCCCCCCTGCGGGAAGAGCCCGGGAGCCTCGGTGAGCACGAAGTCGCGGAAGGCGCGCGCCGCGGGCAGCAGCCGCTTGCCGCTGCGATGGACCACGTACCAGTGGCGCAGGATCGGAAACCCCTCTGCATCGAGGGTCACCAGGCGACCCGTCTCCAGCTCCAGCTCGAGGGTGTGGATGGAGACGATGCCGAGCCCCAGCCCCGCCTCCACCGCCTGCTTGATCGCCTCGTTGGAACTCATCTCCATGCCGGTGTTGAGGGTCACACCCTGGTCGTGGAAGAAGCGTTCCATGGCGATACGGGTGCCGGAACCGGGCTCACGAACCACGAACACCTCCTGCTGAAGCCGCTCCATGGGGACCTGTCCCTCCCCCACCAGCGGATGATCCGGCGCGGCGATCACCACCAGCGGATTCTCCATGAAACCGGTGGTCTCCAGATCGGCCCCCTCCGGCGGCTTGCCCATGATCACCAGGTCGCACTCGTTCTCCTCCAGTTGGCGGAGAAGCGTCTCTCGGTTGGTGACGGTGAGAGAGAAACTGACCCCGGGAAAGCGGCGCGAGAAGCGGGCCAGCAGGCGGGTGGCAAAATAGTTGGCGGTACTCGCCACCGAGATCCGGAGGTGGCCCCGCCCCGCTCCCTTCAGCTCGGCCAGCACCTCCTCCGCCTCCTGGAGCTGCTCGGCGATGGTGCGACTGTAGAGGTAGAACTCCCGTCCCGCTTCCGTCAGGTAGATCTTCTTGCCCAACTGCTCGAAGAGAGGCAGGCCGAGATTCTCCTCCAGTTGCTTCACCTGCATGGAAACCGCCGGTTGACTCAGGAACAGCTCCTTCGCCGCGCGAGTGTAGGAGAGGTGGCGCGCCACCGCCTCGAAGACCCTCAGTTGACGAAACGTCAAATTCATAAGCCATATCTTATCGTAATAATCAAAAGAATTGAATTTCAATTATGGATCGACGGAGATATAGTCTCTCCACCCTGAAATCGGGAGGTTCCGGAGGCATTCCCGGAGCCCGACCCGGGCGGCGGGCGCAAGAGCGGCGGGACCCTCCCGCAGCCTGCTCCTCCGGCTTCGGAGAGGCTCCCCGCCCCGGGTTCGATCAGGAAACAGCTTCTACGCATTACATACAGGAGAGAGCCCCATGGCCATCGACCAGTCCAACCGTTACGCCGACCTGAGCCTGAAGGAAGAGGATCTCATCGCCGGCGGCAAGCACATCCTCTGCGCCTACAAGATGAAGCCCAAGGCGGGCTACGGCTACCTTGAGGCTGCCGCTCACTTCGCGGCCGAGTCCTCCACCGGCACCAACGTCGAGGTCTGCACCACCGACGAGTTCACCAAGGGCGTCGACGCGCTGGTGTACCACATCGACGAAGAGAACGAGGATATGCGCATCGCCTATCCCATCGACCTCTTCGACCGCAACGTCACTGATGGCCGCATGATGCTGGTCTCCTTCCTGACCCTGACCATCGGCAACAACCAGGGCATGGGCGACATCGAGTACGCCAAGATGTACGACTTCTACATGCCCCGCCGCGCCATCGAGCTGTTCGACGGCCCGGCCAAGGA
>JALTLT010000033.1 GCA_027001815.1 Gammaproteobacteria bacterium
GAACGACGAGGCACGACACACCCCGGAACAGACAGTTTCGATCACCCCCGACCGGCCAAACGAACAACCTGCAAGGAGTCATCGACCGTGGATGCCTACAGCGCAATCGTCAAGTTTTTCCAGGATGGTGGCGAGTTCATGTACCCCATCCTGGTGGTCTTCGCCCTCGGCATCGCCATCGCCATCGAGCGTTACATCTATCTCACCCGCGCCATGGTCGTGAACCGCAAGGCCACCGAGGTCCTCATGCCGCTGCTCAAGAACGGCGATTTCCAGAAGGCCGCCCGCTTCATCGACCAGTCCAGGGCCGCCATCGCCCGGATCGTCGCCTATGGCATGCACCGTCTGAAGGGCAACCGCCGGCGCGACGACATCGACGCGGCCATGGAGGAGGGGCTGATGGAGATCATCCCGCGGCTGGAGAAGCGCACCCACTACCTGGCCACCTTCGCCAACATCGCCACCCTGCTGGGGCTCCTGGGGACCATCATCGGCCTCATCCGCGCCTTTACCGCGGTCTCCAAGGCGGACCCGGCGGTCAAGGCGGAGCTGCTCTCCTCCTCCATCTCCACCGCCATGAACACCACTGCCTTCGGCCTGATGGCGGCCATCCCGCTGCTGCTCGTCTACACGGTGCTGCAGACCAAGACCAACGAGATCGTCGACAGCCTCGAGATGGCCTCGGTCCGCTTCCGCAACGCCATCACCACCCACATGGGCAACGGTGGCGGAGCGAAGTAGATGCGCTACCGCATCCGTCGTCGGCTCCCCGGCTCCACGGAGATCGACATCACCGCCTTCATGAACCTGATGGTGATCCTGGTCCCCTTCCTGCTGATCACCGCCGTCTTCTCGCGCATCACCGTGCTGCAGCTCAACCTGCCGCCGGGCGGCGGCGCCGACCAGGCCCGGAAACAGGAACTCAATCTGGAGGTGGTGATCCGCCGGGACCGGCTGGTGGTGCGTGACCGGGACTCCGGTCCGCTCAAGACCATCCCCAATACCGGGCAGGGCTACGACCACCGCTCCCTCGGTGAATTCCTCAAGCAGGTGAAGGCGCGCTTCCCCGACAAGCAGAGCGCCACCGTCCTGTCGGAGCCCGACACCCCCTACGAGGTGCTGGTGGCGGTGATGGACACGGTACGTGTCGCCCAGGTGGTACAGGGCGCCTCGGTGGTACGCGCCGAGCTCTTCCCGGAGATCGCCATCGGTGACGCCCCCGTGGAGGGCACACCCGCCGGGGAGACCACGGCAACGGGGGGCAAGGCCCCATGAAGATGTCCCGCCGCGCCCGGCGCATGGACCGGCACCACAAGCGCAAGAAACAGATGGTGACCTTCAGCCTGGTGTCGCTGATGGACATCTTCACCATCCTGGTCTTCTTCCTGCTGGTCAACTCCTCGGACGTGGAGGTGCTGCAGAGCAACCGCACGGTGAAGCTTCCGGAATCGGTGGCCGAGACCAAGCCGCGGGAGACCCTGGTGGTGATGGTCAACGACCGGGAGATCCTCATCCAGGGCCGGCACATCGCAAGTGTCGAGGAGGTACTGAAGAGCAAGGAGCCTCTCATCGAACCCCTGCGCAAGGAGCTGGAGTACCACACCCGCAAGGTGCTGCAGCTCACCGGCCGGCAGGCGCTGAAAGGAAACCGCGAGATCACCATCATGGGCGACCGGAAGATCCCCTACCGGCTGCTGAAGAAGATCATGCTCACCTGCGCGCGCTCCCACTACGGCAACATCTCGCTGGCGGTGCTCAACAAGGCGGAGGGCAAGGGTTAGGTGGCCATTCACTACTATTCGCCCGCCGATCTGCCCTGGAGCATCGACCCGGAGGAGCGGCGACGTTTCCGCAACATCCTGATCGTGGTCCTGCTGGCCGCGCTCGCCGGAGGCGTGGTGGTACCGATGCTGAAGGTCCCGGAGGTGAAACGGGAGCAGGCGGAGCAGCTCCCCCCCCGCCTG
>JALTLT010000034.1 GCA_027001815.1 Gammaproteobacteria bacterium
CGCGGGTAGTGATGACGCCAGGGGGGGTCGACTTCTTCGCCTAGCAGGCGGTTGAAAAACATGGTCTTCCGGCTTCCGGCATTGGAAAAGGCAAGGACGGCCTATTTCAACATCCTTTCAAACCGCTGCCCCCTGCCGGACGAAGGAGGAGTGACTCAGGGGGCGAGGATCGCCCTTGAACCCGAACCCCTCCACGCCCATCATGGAGAGGAAGAGACTGCAGTGGGGATGAAGTGGTGGAGGCGTTCGTCACCGAACAGGAGGTGGCCTGGCTGGAGAGGCGGGTGGGCCGCCTCCATGCTCGCCAGCGGCTGGGGATCGAACACTACCGGGAGAAACGGATCTTTGGCCAGGGGCTCAACTTCTTCCACCTCGAGAACTGGTACTCCATCCACTCCCTGATCCGCAACTCCCTGCGACTCGCGGGTCTCCACGGGCGGGGGCGGCGCAACGCCCGCCAGATCCAGGTGCGTCACAACCGGGTGGCGATTCCCCGCCTGCCCGCCTCCTTCGACGGGTTCACGATTCTCCACCTCAGCGATCTGCACCTGGACATGAGTGACGACCTCCCCCGGGTGCTGGCCGAACGGGTGGTGGACCTGGAGTACGATCTCTGTCTCATCACGGGTGATTTCCGCGCCCGCACCTTCGGTCCGTGGCAGCCCGCGGTGGAGGGGGTCCGCCTCCTCCGGCGGGCGTTGAGCGGCCGCGTCCTCGCGGTGCTCGGCAATCACGATACCCTGCGCATGACGCGCCCCCTCGAGGAACTGGGGATCGGTCTGTTGTTCAACGAGTGGCATGCGGAAGAGAGGGGGGAGGAGCGGATCCACGTGGTGGGGGTGGACGACCCTCACTTCTACCGGGCCCACAATCTGGAGAAAGCCTTCGCCGGAGTGCCGGCGGACGGGGTGGCGATCCTCCTCGCCCACTCTCCCGAGATCTATCGCCATGCCGCCTATGCCGGTGCCGACCTGATGCTCGCCGGCCACACCCACGGTGGCCAGATCTGTCTTCCAGGCGGGATTCCGCTGTTGTGCAATGCCCGCACTCCCCGCGCCCTCTGTGCAGGTGCCTGGCGCTTCGAGACGATGCAGGGATACACCTCTTCGGGTTCGGGGGTCTGTATCGTCGATGTCCGCCTCAACTGTCCCCCGGAAGTGACGCTGCACACCCTGCATTGTGCTCCCCCCCCTTGAACAGACATCCGTTCGCCCCCATCTAATGGGATGGAACAGAGAGCAGTAACGGCAATGGAACAGGAGGTGCGTCATGACCAGTCAGAGTCTTATCAAGGAGCAGGAGCGTGAGAATGTCGTGCCTTTCCGGCCCCTGAGTGTCTTCGACGAGATGGAGAGGATGCTGGAGGGGATGATGCCGCGCAGCCTCTTCCGTCCCTTCCGGTGGGAGAGTGCGATCGAGAATCTGCCGCAGGTGGATGTCATCGATCGTGACGACCACATCTTCGTGCGGGTGGCCCTGCCCGGTGTGAAGAAGGAGGACCTCGAGGTCTCCACCACCGATCACACGGTGACCATCCGGGGCAAGACCTCGTACGAGTGCAAGGAAGAGGAGGAGGGCGAATTCTATCGCCGGGAGGTTGCCAGCGGTCACTTCCTGCGCACCATCTCCCTGCCCGCCTCCATCGACGAGACCAAGGTGAAGGCGGTCTACCGGGATGGCATGCTGGAGCTCACGCTGCCGAAGCTCGAGCACAGCAAGCGACACACCATCAAGATCGAAGAGGCCTGACCGTTTCCGGAAGGGACCCGCAGCGAGATGGCGGGTTCCGAAGGAGGCGCAAGGCATACATCCTCTCTTGGCGATCCGGTCGGCAACGGCCGGATCTCCTCTTGCCCTCGATTCGTGTGCGGCAAGTCCCTGTTTTCCTCGGGAGACAGCCCGCCCGGTGAATATCTCACGGGTGGAAGGTGAGATC
>JALTLT010000035.1 GCA_027001815.1 Gammaproteobacteria bacterium
TGAGCCTTGAGGTAGATACGGTTCCCCTCCACCCCCTCGGCCATCAGAAGCTCCATCACCCGTTCCACCCGGCCGGTGGAGAGCTGCTGATTGAACCTCTCCTCACCACGGGGGTCGGCGTAACCGTCCAGATAGATCTCCAGTTGCGGTACCTCACGCAGGGTACTGGCCAGGAGCCGGAGCTGGTCGCGGTAGTCGGGTTCCACCTCGGCACTACCGGTACGGAAGGGGATGGTGACCACCACCCCCCGTTCCAGGACGGGGCGCAGATCGGGCCAGGCGGGCTTCTTCACGGCACTCGCCCGGGCCAGCATCACCTTGCGCATCTCCTGGTGGCGGCGAAGGGTATCGCGCAGGCTGGCCAGCTCTTGCTCGCGGCCTCTCAACCGGTCGTTGCTCGAAGCGAGCCGCTCCTCCGCCACCTCCCGCTGGGCGAGGGTGTTGCCCAGCCAGGCGCCGATGAACATCCCCACAGGGCCACCGGCCACTGCTCCGGCCAGTGCTCCGAGGCCGGTACCCTTCTGCACTGTCACCGACTCCTCGTAGAGCTCCTCGGGTCCCTGCTCGAAATCGGGATAGGCGAGCACCGGCGCTGAGAGAGTGGTGACCAGGGCGGTGGCGATCAGGTTGCGTGCGATGCGTTTGCGGATCATGGTTGTTCCTCCACTGGATTTCTGTTCGGTTTCGTTTCCGGAGACGGGGGGGCGGGACCTGTCCGGGGCGTTGGAGAAAGAGGGTGGGAGCAACCCCCGGCAGGTCCCTGACCCTTCCACGCCCCCTATTGAACGACCGAAAGATGGCAGCCCGGTCGCGGAATCGTGGCGATCCAGGGGCAGAAAATGGCAAAATCGTGACAATCTCCCGTTCCCCCTCCTCCAAGGGTGCCGCTTGTGCCACCATTGCCGGCGTCAGAGAGTGAAAGAGTGAATCCATGAGCAAGAAGATCGCCATCGTCGAGGACGAACCGGCCATCCTCGCCAACTACTGCGACCTCTTCCGCCGCGAAGGATACGAGGTGACGGGTTATGCCGATCGCCCCTCGGCCCTGCGCGGCTTCGCCGAGTCGCTGCCCGATCTCGCCATTCTCGACATCGGACTGGGAGAGGAGGTGGAGGGGGGGTTCGAGCTGTGCCGGGAGCTGCGCAGCCGCTCCTCCACCCTGCCGATCATCTTTCTCACCGCCCGCGACAGCGACTGGGACGCCATCTCCGGTCTGCGCCTGGGGGCCGACGACTATCTCACCAAGGAGATATCCCTGCCCCATCTGAGCGCCCGGGTCGCCGCACTCTTTCGCCGTCAACGGGCCCTGGAGGCGGGTGCCCAGGAGTCTCCGAAGGTGCGCACCGCCGGCCACCTATCCATCGACGAGGCCCGTTTCCGGGTGACCTGGAGAGGGGAGCCGGTGGATCTCACCATCACCGAGTTCTGGATGGTCAGTGCCCTCTCCCGCTACCCCGGCCAGGTGAAGAGCCGCGATCAACTGATGCAAGAGGCCTCGATCCTGGTGGACGACCCCACCATCACCTCCTACATCCGCCGCATCCGCCGCAAGTTCCAGCAGGTGGACGAGAGCTTCGACGCCATCCAGACCGTCTACGGTGTCGGCTATCGCTGGAACAATGGCTGAGATTCGACAGGGGCGCGGCTGGAGCCTGCGCCGAAAGCTGGTGCTGATCACCCTTCTCCCCCTGCTCGCCGCCGGCTGGTGGGGGGCGCGCTATCTGGAAGGGCTGGAAAGACAGTTGCGACAGGCCGAAGAGAGAACCCAGACGGAACTCGGCCGGGTGATGGCCGCGGTGGTCGCCCACAGTACCCTTCCGCTGGAGATCCCGCCGGCCACCGCAGGCGGCCACCTCTGGGCACCGCGGCTCGCAACTCCCCCTCAACTGGATGGCTATGCCGACGACTGGCAGCCTCTGCAGCACCAGCTTCCGACCCACACCCTGCACAACGGCACCTTGCGAGTGGCCGCCCATGGCACCGATCTCTGGCTGCTGCTGGAGGTGCGGGACTCCCACCCGAACTGGTGTTCGCCCCTGCCGACCGCTTCGCTGAAATGCGATCACCTGAGACTCGATCTGCAGACGGCCGACGGCTCCCTGAACGTCTGGCGCCTCGCCACCTCCGCTCCCGGCTGGATCGAGACACACCGGTGGGGCGGCAGCCCCGGTTTCCCCTTCACCATTCAGGGACAGTGGCGGGAGACCCGTGGGGGCTACCGTGTGGAATTACGCATCATCGGAGGCACTGCTGCACGCGCCCTGGCGGTAGAGGCGATCGACCTGGAGGAGAACCGGCCGACGGAGACGCCGGCCCTGCTCAGTCTGGCGATCCAGCCGGAATCGTGGCAACGGTTGCTGGAGCCGCTGCTGGCACCGGGACAGTCCCTGCAACTCACCGACCGGAACGGCCGTCTGCTGGTCCGGGCAGGAGACGCCACGGTATCTCCCAGACTCCTCGACGAATCACCAGGCTGGCTGTTCGGCCTCTACCGCCTGGTGACGGGGATGGCCCGCTCCGAGGTGTCCCCGCCCCCTCCCCGCTCGGTGCTGAAGGAGTGGGCTGGCGCCACTCCTCCCGCGGTCGTCTGGCGGCCGATCCGGGAGAGCCGCCTCGCCCTGCTCACCTCTCTCCATCTCCTCCACAACGGGGAGGGGGAGGAGTTGAGGCTGGTACTCGCTCGCACCGGAGCCCAGTTGCTGCTCCTGCAGGAGACCGCCATGGCCCGCCTGGTCGGCGCGGGTACCGTGATCTACCTGCTGACTGTCGCTCTCCTGCTCGCCTACGCCACCCGCCTCTCCTGGAGGGTCCGGCGACTCCGCGATGCCGTCAGCGCCTCGATCAGCGAACAGGGCCAGCCCCTCCACACCCCTCCGCCCCTGCCGAAGGGGAAGGACGAACTGGGGGATCTGGGTCGCGCCTTTGACGACCTGCTGGAGAGACTTCGCCACTATACCCGTTATCTGGAGGTGCTCGCTTCACGCCTCTCCCATGAGCTGCGCACCCCGACAGCGGTGGTCCGCTCCTCCCTCGACAACCTGGAGACCCTTCCGCTCCCGCCCGAGGCCGGGACCTACGCCCGGCGCGCACGTGAGGGGGTGGTGCGGATGGAACGGCTGGTGACCCGTCTGGGAGAGGCGCGTCGACTGGAGACGGCCCTGCATTCCACGCCCCGTCGCCGGCTGGCCCTGGATTCCCTGCTTCGCGATCTGGTGGAGGGGTATCGCATGAGCCACGGAGAGCAACGGGTGGTGGGGAAGATCGTTTCCCCCCTGCCGGTGGTCGGTGCCGCCGATCTGATCGCCCAGATGATGGACAAGCTGGTGGAAAACGCCATCGATTTCAGTCCCGAACGGAGTACGGTACGCATCGAGGCGGAGCAGACGGATCGGAATGCGGTCATTCGGGTGATCAACGAGGGCCCCCCTCTGCCCGCCGAGGGGCCCGATCTCTTCGGTTCTCTGGT
This sequence comes from Gammaproteobacteria bacterium, assembly GCA_027001815.1. Taxonomy (GTDB): domain Bacteria; phylum Pseudomonadota; class Gammaproteobacteria; order JALTLT01; family JALTLT01; genus JALTLT01. The sequence continues at coordinate 3,467 of JALTLT010000035.1, forward strand.
CTCCATCCGCCGGCGCGAAGGGGCTCACCTGGGCCTGGGACTCTTCGTCGTACGCATGATCGTCGAGTATCATGGCGGCTCCCTCTCCGCCCGCAACCTCGAACAGCCAACGGGGGTGGCATTCATCGTCGAGCTGCCCCTCCCGGAGGAGAGGGGCCAGGACCCCTCGAACGGCCGGGGAGCGACACCCCATGAGTGACAGCGAACTTCAGGCCCGCCTCTCGCTGCTGCTCCTCTTCTGGATCCTCTATTTCCTTGTCCACTCCCTCCTGGCGTCGGACACCATCCGCACACGACTGATGCGATGGCTGCCGCTGCCCGGCAGGCGCTACCGTCTCTTCTACAACCTGGTGGCAATCGGCCTGCTCGTCCCGCCACTCATGGTGCTCCATGACACCCCCTGGCCCTCCCTGTGGCGCTGGCAGGGGGCCGGGCGGTGGCTGGCCGACGGCCTGGCCCTGCTTGCCGCCGCTGGCTTCTTCTGGACCCTGCGCTACTACGATGGTCGCGAGTTCCTCGGTATCGGGGAGGCGCGAAAGGATCACCCCCCGCTGATCCTCTCCCCCCTCCACCGGCACGTCCGCCACCCCTGGTATGCGCTGGGCCTGGTGATCCTCTGGACTCGAAGCATGGACCTGGGCATGGCTGCGACGGCGGTGCTGGCGACACTCTACCTGGCGATCGGATCCCGTCTGGAGGAGCGTCGGTTGTCTCGCCGGCTCGGCGACGTCTATCGCATCTACATGCAACGGGTCCCCGGACTGCTCCCCATCCCCGGCCGCAGCCTCAGCCGCGAGGAGGCCGAGTCGCTGGTGGCCAGGAGCCGGTGCGGGACCGCCTCCACCCAAGGAGAGTGATGGTGCGCCGAATTGGGGAAAATTACTGTTTCACCGGGGAAGGGAGCCGAATATACTGGTCCTTAGCAGGCTGTTGAAAAACACCGTTTTTCGGCAGCCTGTGCCGCGGTGCAGGGAGGCACCGCCGTTTTCAATGAGGCCAGCAGCCTGTCGGACTTTGACAGGCGATCAGGTTTTGGTGCTTTCCGCGTGGCCCCGAGAGGCGGGAAGGCCCTCCCGGGGGCGTTGGCGGCAGGGGTGAGCCGGAAAACGGGGAATGTCCGGTGGACATTCCTCCCGGCGAACGGGCTTGCCACGGATGGCAGGCCCCGGCCCTGCAAGCGGGGCAGGACCGCGCAGCGCTGCAGGCCGCCGACGAGCCCCCAGGGGTGAGGAGAGAACCTTCGTCCAGTGGACGAAGGAAGCTCTCCGAACGCCCCGCCAGGGATGGCGGGGCCGGCCTTTTCGGCGACGCAGGACAGCACAGCCGAAAAGGGTTCACGGCGTCCCCCGGGAGGGCCTTCCCACCTCTCGGGGCGGAGTGACATTCAGCTTGAAGTCCGACAGGCTGCTGGCCTCATTGAAAACGCGAGGAAGCCGGAAATCGCATTTTCGGCTTCCGGCGTTGAAAAAGGCCAGGAGGGCCTTTTTCAACATCCTGTTGGATTCGGATCACAGATCTCCCGGCGATGCGGGGAGATCGGGGATGGTCCGGGCACACCGGATCGAGCATTCGACAGGGAAGTCGTGGTGAACACGACCATGACGATCGCCATCTTCGGGACCGGGGGGTCCTGCCGGCGAGAACCCATTCCCTGGCAGGCGCCACTTCACGGATCCGGCGCTTTCGTGACAGGTTGTTGAAGAACCCCGTCTTTCGACAACCTGTGTGCGATTCAGGGGAGTACCGCCGTTTTCGATGACAGCGAGTCATGAACAACGCCCGAAGACGGGGAACCGCATTTTCCGTCTTCGGGTGGACAAAGCCCAGGGAAAGGCTTTTTCGACGGGCTGCTGGTCGATATCAGTCGACAGGCCGGCACCGGGCCGCCCCGGAGTGGTGTGTCGTGGCTGGCTCGATGTCGTCCCAGAGCCGTACAGGAGAGTTCAGGATTGGCGACCATCAGGTTTTTCAGACACTATATCCGGGTTTCATTCCTCCTCCTCGGCATCATCGAAGCGTTCATCTTCGTCATTGCTGTCTTTCTTGGTGCACTGCTGCGCTTTCACGATCCGGGCCTCGCCGAAACCTATCTTCCCAAGGGATTCCTGATCGCCGCGGTGATGATCACCAGCATGGCGGCCGTCGGCCTCTACCAGCCCAATCTCCGGGAGCGGGCACTCGGCTTCGTGCAGCGCTTCGCGGTGGCTGCCGCCCTCGGCGTGATCGGCCTGGCGATGATCTTCTACATCTTCCCCAACCTGTTCATCGGCCGCGGTGTGCTGCTGTTCAGTACCGGCATCGCCTTCCTCGGCATCGCCCTGGTCCGCACCCTCTTCTACCGTTACGCACAGGACATGTTCCGACGCCGGATACTGGTACTCGGATCGGGCAACCGGGCGAACTCGATCCTCGACCTCCGGCGCAGTTCCGACCGGCGCGGTTTCACCATCGTCGGATTCGTCCACGTCCGGGGAGAGGAGGATCTGATTCCTCCTGAACGCGTCATCCATCTGAACATGCCGCTAGCGGACTTCGCCATCCAGAACGAGATCGACGAGATCGTGGTGGCGGTGGACGATCGTCGCAGGGACTTCCTGCCCCACGAACTGCTGGACTGCCGGATGGCCGGTATCGACGTCATCGAGCTGCTCACCTTCTTCGAACGCGAGACCGGCAAGATCCGTCTCGATCTGCTCCATCCCAGTTGGTTGATCTTCTCGGATGGCTTCACCACCGGCTCTCTGCGCGACCTCACCAAGCGGGCCTTCGACATCCTCGCCTCTTCGGTGATCGTCGCCTTCACCTGGCCCTTCATGCTGTTGACCACCATCGCCATCAAGCTCGAGGACGGCTTCGACAAGCCGGTCCTCTACCGGCAGATCCGTATCGGCCAGCATGGCAGGCCCTTTCATATCCTCAAGTTTCGCAGCATGATCGTGGATGCCGAGAGGGGGGGCAAGGCGGTATGGGCCGCCAAGAACGACCCCCGGGTCACGCGGGTGGGACGATTCATCCGAATGGTCCGCATCGATGAACTGCCACAGATCTGGAACGTACTACGGGGAGACATGAGCTTCGTGGGGCCCAGACCGGAGCGGCCCCAGTTCGTGGTCGAACTCTCGGACAGTATTCCCTTCTACGCGGAGCGCCATCTGGTCAAACCCGGTATCACCGGCTGGGCACAACTTCTCTATCCCTACGGCGACTCGCCCAAGGATGCCATGGAGAAGCTCCAGTACGACCTCTACTACATCAAGAACCACTCGATGCTGCTGGACTTCTCGATCCTGTTGCAGACGGTTGCAATCGTTCTCTTCCGGCAGGGATCCCGCTGACCGGAGCCTTCTCCCGGTTGCAGGAAGGGGGCGCCCCGCACGCCCTTCGTCAGTGGCAGAAATAGTAGATGAGGTGTTCGTTACTCACCGAGATGGACTTCCCGAGGCTGATGAGGCCGGAACCGGAGAGGGGCAGTTCCTCCTGCTGGAGGTAGACCTCTTCTCCCCCCTGTGGCTTGACGAAGGTTCCGTTGGTGCTCTTGTCGACCAGCACGAACTTGCCGTTGCGGAAGACGATCACCAGATGTTTCCGCGAAGCGAACGCGGCCCCCACCATCAGGTCCGCCTGTTCACCCCGACCGATGACGAAACCACCGGTAGAGGCGGAGACCTCCTTGATCACGTCGTAATAGCTGAGACTCAGCTTGGGCTGCTGGGCGCCGAGAATGCCCAGGCGTGCGGAACTCAACTCCTGGGTCCGGGAGGGAAGATCCTGATAGCCACCGGTGATCTCCGCGGAGGATTCACCGATCTGGGTGGGGTGCTGCGCCATGGTCAGTTCGTCCAGGAAATCGTTGTCCTGGCGCCTGACATAGCGCTCCAGCTCTTCCAGCAGGGCATCGGTCACCAGCTCGGGCCGTAGCTGGTAGGCATTGACCCCCATCGACTCGTGATTGCGGATGTTGAGGACCAGGTTGCCCCGCTGTCTCTCCGACGAGAACTCGATCTGCACCGGGATGGTGGACTCGACGCGCACCCTCCCGCTCTCCAGCAGTTCCGGCACGAGGCCGTGCTGGCGCATCTGCTCCACGAGCGCTCCGATCCGCTCGTCGTCTTCGGCAACGAACTCCGCAGGCTGTCCCCGCAGAAGCTGGTAACGGAGCGAGATGGTCTCCGCATCCGGCGTGGTATTGAAGATCAGGGTGTAGTTGCCCTGCTGCATCTCCTCGATGGTACCGAGACCCGGAATCCGAAACCCCGAGGTGATGACCGGCTGTTCGCTGTTGAGGATCCGCACCAGCCCACGGAGATAGTGGTGGACCCTGCTCATGGTCGGGGCGATCAGCTCCTTCTGGACCTGTTCGCCGGTCAGTCCCTCCTCACCACTCTCTCGTCCCTCCACCGCGTTTTCCTTCCCGTGATATATCCGTTTCTGCAGTTCGTCCAGCAGTCCCATGGCCTCTTCCTCTCTTGAGGCGATCGTGGCGAAGACTTCCCTTCGAATCGATCCGGG
>JALTLT010000036.1 GCA_027001815.1 Gammaproteobacteria bacterium
TGGCTCCGCTGACGACGATGAAGGGGAGGTCGATGCCGCTGCCCTGGACGATATTGAGCGCCTCGAGACCGGTCAGGCGGGGCATGGAATAGTCGCTGATCACCAGATCCCAGTTCCCCGTCTCGAGTGCCTCGACCAGCGCCTCGCGCTCGTCGACCCGTTCGTACTCGACCTTGTAGCCACCCTTGCGCAGGGCCCGGAGGATCAACTCCGCGTCGTCCGGGGAGTCTTCCACCAGCAGCACGCGCAGATTCCCCAGATCCCCTTCAGACATCCGCCACCTCGTTGAACTCCAGCCAGTAGCGCCCCATGAGGGCCACCGCCTCCATGAATGCGCCCACATCCACGGGTTTGCGAACACAACTGTTTGCGCCGAAGTCGTAGCTTCGGTCGATATCTCCTCGCCGGCCGGAGGCGGTGAACATCACGACGGGGATTCGGCGGGTGGAGCGTTCGGCACGGATGCGCCGCAGCACCTCTACGCCGTCGAGCCCTGGCAGACCGATATCGAGCAGGATCACTGCGGGATGGAGCCCCTCATCGGAGAAGAGGAGGTGGAGGGCCTCGAATCCGTCCCGAGCCACTACCACACGGGTGCCGATCCGGCAGTCACGAAGCGCGCGCAGGGTCAGCGCCTCGTCGTCCGGGTCGTCCTCCACCAGCAGGATCAGGTCAGGCTTCATGGTACCCCTACCACAAGAAAAGGGTTCGTCGGTCGTGGAATCATCCCGCCTTCGCGGTCGCTGCCGAGCCGAGCCGCGAACTCTGCAGAGCTTCGGGCCGCGGCGAAACGATTCCGGAGAAGGACCCTTGCAGGCACCCCGAGCCCCTGCCCGAACCACCGTCTTCCGGAGGGAGCAGTCGCATCGAATTCCCCGGCCGCGAGATCACCAGTCTCCACAGCAGTAATAAATGTAACGGCATCAATCCACCAATACAAACCATGGTTGCAGGACCCGGCGGTCGGCTGGACGGGACGGGAACGAGGGGGGAGCGTGCAAGCACTCACTCGGCCGATTCCGCAGCAGGGTCCGCTTCGGCAGGCGGCAGTTCGAAACGGAACGTGGCGTGGCTTCCCTCCTCCCCTTCCGCCGTGATGCTCCCCCCATGTAGCTGGACGATCCTCTGCACGGTGGCCAGGCCGATGCCGGTCCCCTCGAACTCCTCGGCGGAATGGAGCCTCTGAAAGGCCCCGAACAGCCGATCCGCATACTTCATGTCGAACCCCGCCCCGGTGTCGTGGACGAAAAACAGGCGCCTGCCACCGCTCTCCTCGGACCCCACCTCGATGCGGGCATGGGCTCGCCGGGATGTGAACTTCCATGCGTTGCCGAGCAGATTCTCCATCATGATGGTGAGCAGCCGACGGTCGCCATGGACGCGCAATCCCTCCTCCACGTGCCATGTCACCTGACGGTCCGGCTCCTCTGCCGACAGGCGCTCGAGCACCTGACGGGCGATGACCGAGAGATCCACGTCCCGGCGCACGAGCTCTTCGCGGGTGAGGCGGGAGAGCTGAAGCAGGGCCTCGATGAGGTCACCCATGCGGGCGGCGGCCGCGCGGATGCGGCGGAGATAGTCACGCCCCTCCTCGTCCAGCCGGTCGGCGCAATCCTCTTCCAGCGCCTCACCGAACCCGCTGATGGCCCGCAGGGGAGCCCGCAGATCGTGGGAGACGGAGTAGATGAAGGATTCCAGTTCACCGTAGGCGGCCCGCAGCTCGGCGGTACGCTCGGCCACCGTCCGCTCGAGTTCCTCGCGATCGTGCCGCAACACCTGTTCCGCCCGCTTGAGCTCCGAGATGTTCGACGAGAGCACGATGAAGCCCTCGAGACCCTCCTCCCCACGCAGCGGCGCGACCCGGTAGGACCACCATTTCTCCCCCTCGTCGGAGTCGACCCGCAACTGGATCTCTCCTGCCACACCGCTGGC
>JALTLT010000037.1 GCA_027001815.1 Gammaproteobacteria bacterium
GTGGAGCGTCTCCTGGAGGGGGTGGCGGTGGAGGTGGGCATGCGCTACGGCAACCCCTCTCTGGCGGAGGGGCTGGAGCGGCTGCGCGGGCGGGGCGCCGAGCGGGTATTGGTGCTGCCCCTCTATCCCCAGTATTCGGCCACCACCACGGGCACCACCTTCGATGCCATCGCCGGGGTGCTGCGCGGCTGGCGGCGCATCCCCGCCCTGCGCTTCGTCGCCGACTACCACGACCATCCCGCCTGGATCGGTGCCCTGGCCGACTCGCTGCGCGGCTCGCTGCGCGAAGAGGAGCGGCTGCTGCTCTCCTTCCACGGGTTGCCGAGGCGCTACGTGGAGGCGGGTGATCCCTATGCCGAGCAGTGTCGGCGGAGCGCCACCTTGCTGGTCCAACGGCTCGGTCTGGCAGAGGATCGCTGGCAGCTCGCCTTTCAGTCCCGCTTCGGACGCGAGCCGTGGCTCGAGCCCTACACCGATCGGACCCTGGGGCGCTGGGCGCGGGAAGGGACCCGCTCGGTGGCGGTCGCCTGCCCGGGGTTTCCGGTGGACTGTCTCGAGACCCTGGAAGAGATCGCCATGCAGAACCGTGACCTCTTTCTGCAGGCGGGGGGGGAGAGCTACCGCTACCTTCCCGCCCTCAACGATACGCCGGGCCACGTGGCGGCCCTGGCGGAGATCGTTCGCCAGGAGCTGGCTGGCTGGCGGCCGCAGTGATACGCCTCTCTCTCATCCTGCTCGGCGGACTGTTGGGCGGCATGGCCGTCGCCGACACCGACATCATCCCCGTGCCGAGCGATGGCGCCGAGATTCCGGTCGAGCGCCATCCGGTACCGGAGGCGCAACGGCTGCTGCTCTGGATCGGGCCCGAATACGGCCTGCGGGAGGGGCAGCGGGAGATGGCGCGGCGGCTGGCGGAGCGCGCCAGCGTGGAGGTGTGGCTGGCGGATCTCCTGGAGGGGCTGTTCCTCACCCGTGGCTCCGACTCCATGCGGGTGATCGACGGAGAGGTGGGAGCCGACCTGATCGAGGCGGCGTGTCGGCGGGCGCCGCGGGTCTTCCTGGTCTCATCCAGCTACGGCGCGATCCCGGTGCTGCGGGGGGCGCGGGCGTGGCAGGCGAGGCGCCCGGAACGGGCCTGCCTCGCCGGCGGGATCCTCTTCAATCCCTCGCCCATGGCCGGACTGCCGCCACTGGGTGGTGATCCGCCCTGGATCGACGAGGTGCAGGCCACCTCGATCCCCCTCCTGTTGCTGGTGGGTGAGCGCCACGCCAGCCGCTGGCGCGCGGCGCCCCTGGCCGAGACGTTGTCGCGGGGGGGTGCGACGGTCTGGCTGGTCTCCCTCGACGGCGTCACCGGACTATTCTATGCACGCCGGCGCCCCCCGTCTGTTGAGCGATGGTTCGATCGGCTGCCGGAAAGGCTGCCCGGCTTGCTGCGCCTGCTGGAGAGTCGGCCCGTTCCCCGCGAGGCACTGCCGCTGCCGGCGCGGGCGGCCATCGAGACGCCCCTCGGGATCGATACCGGGCTGCGCCCGTTCGGTGGGGATTTCGGGCCGCGACCGGTCGAACTGGAGGAGATCGGCGGTGGTGTACGCCGCGTCTCCGACTACCGCGGCACCATCACGGTGGTGAACTTCTGGGCCACCTGGTGCCCTCCCTGCGTGAAGGAGATCCCCTCGCTCAACCGCCTGCAGCAGCGCATGGCCGGCCTCCCCTTCCGGCTGCTTTCGATCGACTATGCGGAACCGCCCGGGCGGGTGCGGAAGTTTCTGGAACGGGTGAAGGTGGAGTTTCCGGTCCTCCTGGATCGTGACGGCCGGGAGGCGGCCGCCTGGAAGGTGATCGCCTTTCCCTCCACCTATGTGATCGACGCCTGCGGAGAGATCCGCTATGCGGTCAACGCCGCCATCGAATGGGATTCGGATG
>JALTLT010000038.1 GCA_027001815.1 Gammaproteobacteria bacterium
CCTCCTGCTGGTGGTGATGACCGAGGCGACCGCCTCGCAGCGGATCCGCCTCGATGGCGAGGGCACGCCGACGGCACGGATCGCCGCCGGCGAGCCCTCCATTCTTTCCGTCGAGGGCGGCCGGATCGCAAAGGTCTGGGTCTCGGCCGCCAAGGCCACCGTCAAGGCGGACGAGGAGTCGGGTCAGGTGATCCTCCAGCCCGTGGGCCTCGGCAAGACCCAGCCCTTCTCGGTCATCGTCAAGGACGACCAGGGGCGCGTCCACACGGTGGTGCTCCGCCCCGCCCGCATCCCCGGCGAGACCATCGTCCTGGTACCCAAACGCCAGCGCGACATGCGGGCTCGGCGCCGGGCCATCGACTGGGAGGCCTCCCAGCCCTACGAACGCACCTTGGTGGAGCTGATCCGCCGCATGGCGCTGGGCCGTCTCCCCGAAGGCTACGAGGCGGTCCCCATGCGCCGGGCGATCCCGCTCTGGAAGGAGTCGGAGATGCACCTGGTCACCCGCTACCTGGGCGGCTACCTCTCGGGCGAGGTCTACCGGCTGCGCAACGTATCGGAGACCGAGATGCGGCTCGCGGAGCGGGAGTTCTACCGCGAGGGCGTGCTGGCGGTGGCCATCACACGCCCCGTGCTCCAGCCGGGCGAGGAGACCGAGATCTACCTGGTGACGGAGGGCGCCGGCGATGAGTGATCAGGGCCTCCCCCATGTCCCGGACGCCCAGCGTGCGAAGGCGCGCCAGTACCTGGCACTCGCCGGCCTCGCCCTGCTCGCGGCGCTCGGAATCGTCTGGCTCTTCACCCCCTCCGGATCCTCCGGCTCCCGACCCACGAAACAGGAAGGCGAGAAAACCATCGTGCGCAAAATCCAGCCGCCGGCCCCCGTGGACCCCCAACAAGCGTGGGTCGCCAAGGGGGAACGGCAGATCGAGGAGCTGCGCAAGGAGCGCTCCGAACTCATGGGCGCGCTCGACAAGATGCGCAAGGAGATGGAAACACTGCGCGCCCGGCTGGAGGCGACGGAAAAAGCACAGAAAGCATCGAGACCGGCACGCCCGGCCCTCGATACCGGCACCACGAAGCCGGCGGCCGCCGCCAGCACGGAGGCCTCCGGGGCATCGGACGGCGCCGGGCAATCCGAACCGCCCCTGCCGCTCCTGCCGCCGCGACCGGAACCCTCCCCGGAGCCCGTGGCATCCAACGAACCCGCCACCCTGCCACGGCCGCCGGGCGACCTGCTGCCACCCCCGCCACGATCAGGCAGCCGAACCAGCACCCGCCGGCAGACAGGCGGGCAGCCCTCCGGCGAGGACGAGATCCTGGAACTGGTCATCGATGACCCCCACGAGACCGCCAGCGACAGCGAGAACGACGAACCGCCCCGCACCATCGACGACTACGTGCCCGCCGGCAGCTTCGGCCGGGTGATCCTCCTCTCCGGCCTCGATGCCCCCACCGGCGGCCGCAACCAGCGCGATCCGGTCCCCTTCCTGGTCCGCCTCAAGGATCACGGACGCCTGCCCAACGGCTTCCGGTCGCGCCTCAAGGAGTGCGTGGCGGTCATGGCCGGTCGCGGCGACATCAGCTCCGAACGGGTCTACGCCCGCGCCGAGCGCCTCTCATGCGTCCTGGAGGACGGTCGCGTCATCGAGACCCAGATCGATGGATACCTGGCCGGCGAGGACGGCAAGGCCGGCATGCGCGGCCGGCTCGTCTCCAAACAGGGCGCGCTCATCGCACGCTCTCTGCTCGCCGGCGTCGCCGGCGGCATCGGCTCCGGTATCTCGGAGAGCTACTCCAGCCTCTCCACCAATGCCCTGGGCACCGTGCAGACGGTCGATCCCGACAAGATCGCGGAGCAAGGCATCGCCGAAGGGTTCGGATCCGCGCTGGACCGCATCTCCCAATGGTACCTGGAACGCGCCGACGAGGCCTACCCGGTCATAGAAGTGGACGCCGGCCGCTACGCCGAGCTGGTGCTGGTCAAGGGGGTCTTCGTCTCCTGGGAGACGGTCCGCCAGGCCCGCATCGACCGCGCGCCGGATGCACCGCCCGAACCACCCCGGCCCAAATACCCCTGGAAGAAGTGATGCGAACAAGTTACACCCTTTACACCCTCTACCTGCTGATCCCCCTCCTGGCCGGGGTGCTCGCCAGCACAATGCTCCACCGGCAGGGCATGGAGAAATCCACCCCCACCAGCGGCGTGCTGAAGGCCTGGCAGGAAACGCTCCCTTCCACGCCCATCGACGCCGTGTTCCGCCTGCCCGAGTTCGATGGCGGCCTCTTCGAGATCCAAGCCGGCGGCAAGATCTTCTACGGCAACCGGGACGGCTCCCTCCTGCTGCTCGGCCACCTCTATGAGGTGGAGACCAACACCGACCTCACCCAGTCGAGGATCAATGCGCTGCAACAAACGCTCAGACACGGAAAACCGGAATGAACTGGATAAAAGCAACCGAAACACCACCTCCCTTCGGGGTCTACGTGATGCTCGTCATGGGACGTTTCGCAGACCGTGAGCGCCGCAGCCAATCAACGCACGTCACGGTGGCGAGGGTCATGAAGGACAGCCCCAATGACCCCGGCTGGGGCATGCGGAAGGAATACGCGGCCTTCCGTAACGGCGAGGCCGATTACCACGAGTTCCAGTTCTACCTGCAACCCATCGACAAGGCGTGGATCGGCGACACCGATCTGCCAATGTTCGACGATTTTCTCCACACCTATTCCGACATGATTTCACACTGGGCAAAATTGCCGGATCTTCCCGATTTCGACGCCTGACTGACCGGAGGAAACCCATGAACAAACGCGCCCCAACGCCCAAAACACGGAGGAGACAGCGCGTGACGCGCTTCCCTCCCCTCCTGCTCGCCGTCGCCCTTCTCGCCATGCCCGGCATGGCGAACGCCCTGACCGACATGATCCAGTGGATCTTCGGCGGCCTGGACAAGCGCTTCTACGACATCACCAACTACGACTTCGACGGCAACAAGGTGAAGGAGCGCCGATACGTGGGCAAGATGACCCCCCTCCAGCTCAAGCTCCTGCGGGCGATCGTCCGCTCCGAACCCCCCTTCGAGAGCCGCATCATCGATCTCGAACAACACGCGAGGCTCCTGCGGGAATGGCGGGAAGAACGGCACGAATCAAACCTCGTCACCTTTAGGCCCGAACTGCCCTTCGAACAATTCCTCAAGATCGAACACTGGACCGCCACCGGCGTCTACGAGGGCCTCTCGATATACGACAAGGACACCTTCAAAATGCAGGTCAATCAGCTCAAGGCGGGCGAGTTGCGCAGCTACATGGATGCCGACTACCGCATCCGCTTCGCGGATGGCACTTCATGGGCAGCCTATGGCTCCGCCCGCATCTACGACCTGGAAACCGGGGTCGATATCACGGAGTGCCGCGTAAAACACGTCACCACCGGCCACTGCCAGGAGGTCCACAACCTCTTCACACCCGCCCCCGCGGAAGCAATCGAGTTCTTCACCGGACTGAAGGAATACGCATTCAATCCGAACTCCGATGAGCTGTGGCGCTTCACACCCTTCGACAAGGGCCTCAAGGCGGTCTGGCCCCGATGGATCGTGAAACACCCCGACGGCTACAACCTCGACGTGCGGGCACTCACCTCCACCATCTGGATGAACGCCGAGTGGCTGGGCAAGGAAGGAGGGGTCATCTTCCACAAGATCGGAAAGATCGACACCCTCCTGCCAGATACCCACTACCGCGCCATCGCCACATACATCCCAAGCAACAGCCGTTACGGTAAGCGGCCCGGAAAAGTCTCTCCTGCCACCCCCCTGTTCCTGACCGACCCCTCGGAACGCTATGTGCTCATGGCCAGGCAATACCCGACCGTCGTGCCGAACACCCGAAAACCAAAACCAAAACCCAAGAAAAAGAGCCCCTTCGAGATTCGCTTCGAGGAATGAACATGAATATCCGCCGGATCCTTCTTCCGCTGACGCTCGCCCTCAACGCCAGCTGCGCCTCCATGGAGCCCCAGTACGGCTGCCCCGCGCCCGACGGCATCTCCTGCATGTCCATCTCCGAGGTCGCCGACCGCGACGAGCAGGGCCTGCCCATGCGCAGGCGCATGCCTCCCGATGCCGGCGGGGTCAACGGTATCGACGAGACGATCGAAAACACCGGGATGGACACGACCCCCGTCGCTTCCAGCCACGCCGCCGCCCTGGAGAGCCGCGCATCGAGCCTGACGCTGCCGGACGCGCTCGACCCCGGCGATCCCATCTACCGCGAACCCCTGCGCCTGCGCATCTGGGTCGTGGACTGGCAGGACCGCGACCGGGTCTACCACCCCAACCACTACCTCTACCTGCAGGTGGACCCGGGCGAGTGGGTCATCCCACGCATGCGCGAGCGGCTGGAGGAGACGGCATGGTGACCGAAGCCATCAAGCGCGCCCGTTCGAAACTCAACAGGCTCACGGATTCCCTTTTCGCCGGTGATGCGCTTCCCCCCTCTCGGCGCAGCCTCCGCCGCTACTTCGCGCATCACCGGCTCTCTGATCTGCTCCCGTGGGAGTACTGGGATCCCAACACCGGACTCTTCCACAACGCCGACTCCATCGGCATCGCACTGGAGTGCGTGCCGGCCACCACCCTCACCGAGGAGAACACCCGGACGCTGGCCGGCATCTTTACCCAGTCCCTGCCCGACGGCACAGGTTTCCAGTTCACACTCTGGGCCTCACCCACTGTCATGCCGGCACTCACCGAATGGGCACGCGCCCGCACCGGCTCAAAGCCCGACGGCGATCCCAGCTCCCACGCCTCGCGCCGCGAGGGGGTCTTCGCCGCACTCGCCCGGCGCCGCGTGGGATACCTCGCCACAGGCAGCCACCGCTCGCTGCTGCCAGACCAGCCCATGCTGGTCCGCGACTACCGCCTGGTCATCTCGGTGAGCCTCCCAAAACCCTCCGAGGACGAGTCGGTGATGGCCATCGAAACGGCACGCCAACTTGCCAAGAGCCTGCTCGGCACCCTACAGGCCGTCGGCATCCAGGCCCGCGAAATGACCGCGGACGATTTCGTGGACTTCGTGGAGGACATCCTCAACCCCCGCAATCCCCACGACCCGAAGCGCGAAACCGTGGCCTGGGACGAGACCCGCCTGATACGCGACCAGGCCGTGCGTCCAGACACCGCCGTGCTCGTCGAGGCCGACCGCCTCGACATCAACGGCTTCGACGTGCAGTGCCTCTCGGTCAACACCTACCCCAAGCAATGGGCCGCCTGGAACATGGATGAATTGGTCGGCGATTTTTTCCAGAACGTCCGGCGCTTCCCCTGCCCGTTCCTGCTCACCGCCAACGTCTTCATCCCCAACCAGGTCTCCGCCAAGCAGGTCGCAAAAGCCAAGAGCGCCCGCGCCACACAGGCCACACAGTCACCCCTCGCCCGCTACGTGCCCTCCTGGCACGACAAGAAAGCCGAGTGGGACTACGTGCTGCACAAGGTGGACGAGGGCCACACCCTCTGCAAGGTCCAGCACCAGATGGTGCTCTTCTCGCCCCGCGGCGAGGGAACCGTCCAGGCCAACCAGGTGCGCGGACTGCTTCGCGCCAAGGGGTGGGACTTCGTGATCGACCGCTACATCCAGATCCACGCCCTGCTGGGCGCACTGCCCATGACCCTCTCCAAACCCTACTTCGACGACATGACCCTCTTCCGGCGGCCGCGCACACTGCTCACCTGGACCGCCGCCAATCTCCTGCCTGTCGTGGCCGATTGGAAGGGCATGGGTTCGCCCCTCATGCAGCTCCTCTCGCGACGGGGACAGATCTTCCACTGGGACCCCTTCGCCAACGACGACGGCAACTACAACATCGCCGTCGCCGCACGCTCCGGCTCCGGCAAGTCGTTCTTCGTCCAGGAACTGGCCGTGAGCCTGCTCGCCACCGGCGGCCGCGCCTGGATCATCGACGCCGGGGAGTCGTACAAGTGGATCTGCAAACTCCTCCACGGCGAGTACATGGAGTTCTCGTCCAACTCCTCGATCTGCCTCAACCCCTTCACCCACATCACCGACTGGGCAGACGGCATCGCCATGCTCAAACCCCTGATGCTGCAGATGGCCTTCCCCAGCGGCCAATACACCCAGGCCCATGTCTCGATCCTGGAACAGGCCCTGAACGCCGTCTGGCACAAACACGGCACCGAGGGCTCCATCACCCGGGTCGCCGAACACCTGGAGCGCAGCGACGACTCCCGCGCCCGCGACATCGCCACCCATCTCTACCCCTACACGTCGGCCGGCATGCACGGCCGGTGGTTCGAAGGCCCCGCCAACATCCGCTTCGACAACCCCCTCATGGTCCTCGAACTCTCCGGCCTCAACAACAAGCCCGACCTGCAGGCCGTGGTCCTCATGCTCCTCATGATGCAGATCGCACAGAGCATGTATGCAGGGGACCGCTCCCATCGCAAGATCTGCATCATCGACGAGGCCTGGCGCCTGCTCGGCGCGGGCAACTCCGCCGCGTTCATCGAGGAGGGCTACCGCGTCGCCCGAAAGTACAACGGCTCCTTCTGCACCATCACCCAGGGCATCAACGACTACTACAAGTCCGCTACCGCGCGCGCAGCGCTGGAAAACTCCGACTGGACCATCCTGTTGCGGCAAAAAGAAGAGTCGATCCAGAGTCTCAAGGAGGAGAAGCGCCTCGCCTTGTCCGGATTCAAGGAACGCGCGCTCGTCTCCCTGCGCACCGTCAACGGCGCCTACTCCGAGATGATGATCAACGGCCCCCAGGGATGGGCCGTGGGAAGGCTGACAGTGGACCCCTTCGCGGGAAAACTCTACTCCACCAAGGCGCAGGATTTCACCCACATCACCCGCATGATCGAGCAGGGCCTCTCCATCGAGCAGGCGGTCTCGCGGCTCGCCGGTCTGGAGGAGACGTGAGATGGTCCGGCGCGCGCTGCTCGATCTCCTGTTCGGCGCCCTCGGGGCGGGGGTCGCCCTCGGCCTTGCCCTGCGCCTCGGACTGGTCAGCCCACAGGTCATGGCCGTCGTGGATCTCACCGCCCTGGTGGAGACCGAGACCCGACGACTCCTCGATGACCCGAATGAATCCAACCGCCGCGACGCGGCGCGCCTCGCCGGCGAGCGGGTTCAGCAAGCCATCGAACAGACCCTCGCCGGACGGCGGGAAGTGGTGGTGCTCCGCGAGGCGGTGCTCACCCCGGACCGCCTCCCCGACCTCACACCCGAGGTGCGGCAGACGCTGGAGGCCTTTCAATGAAACCGCGCCGCAAGATCCTCGACCGGCGGTTCTGGGTCCTCTCGATCTCGGGGCTGCTCTTCTGGATGGCGGTCTCCCACTTCTGGGTGCTGGGCATGAACCGCTCCGAAAGCCTCCCCTACCACCTGGTGGCGATCCACAAGGGGGAGATGCCCGAGCGGGGCGAACTGGTGGCCTTCTACCCCGGCGCCACCTCGTTCTATCCCGCCGGGGTGTGGTTCGTGAAATACCTCTCCGGCACCCCCGGAGACCGCGTGACACGCCGGGGAAACGTGGTGTACGTCAACGACCGCGAGGTGGCGCGCCTCAAGCCTGCGGCGAAAAACGGCATGCCGCTCTTCCCCGGCCCCACCGGGGTCATCCCGGAGGGGCACTACTTCGTCTCGACACCACACCCCGACGGGTTCGACTCGCGCTACGCGGAGATCGGCTTCGTGCCGCAGGAGAAGATCATCGGCAAGGCCTATGTCCTCATCAACTGAAAAAAGAGGGGCGAGTCTCGCCGCGGCCGCTCTGCTCGCCGCGCTGGGCTCCGCGCCCCTGCAGGCCTCGGAGATCCGGGTCATCGGCCAGACCTGGCCGGTGGCCGAACCCGACGTGATCGAGTGGATGAAGGCGAAGATGGC
>JALTLT010000039.1 GCA_027001815.1 Gammaproteobacteria bacterium
TCGAGCGCGGCAACGTCTACGTGGACCTGGGTGGCAACGCCGAGGCGATGGTTCCCCGCGAACACGTCATCCCGCGTGAGGCGATGCGCCCGGGCGACCGGGTGCGCGCCTATCTCTACGACGTCCGCTCCGAGCCCCGGGGGCCCCAGCTCTTCGCCAGCCGCACCATGCCGGAGCTGCTCATCGAGCTGTTCAAGCTGGAGGTGCCCGAGGTGGGCCAGGGGATCATCGAGATCAAGGGCGCGGCCCGTGACCCCGGCCTGCGGGCCAAGATCGCGGTCAAGTCCAACGATCAGCGCATCGATCCCATCGGTGCCTGCGTCGGCATGCGCGGATCCCGGGTGCAGACCATCTCCAACGAACTCTCCGGCGAGCGGGTGGACATCATCCTGTGGGACGACAATTCCGCCCAGTTCGTCATCAATGCCATGTCGCCGGCGGAGATCACCTCCATCGTGGTGGACGAGGACAGCCACACCATGGACATCGCGGTGGCCGACGATCAGCTCTCCCAGGCCATCGGCCGGGGTGGGCAGAATGTCAAGCTTGCCTCCCAGCTCACCGGCTGGAACATCAACGTCATGTCGGAGAGCGAGGCCCAGGAGAAGGTGGAGTCGGAGCTGCGCCAGGTGCAGGCCAACTTCCAGGCCCAGCTCGACGTGGACGAGGAGGTGGCCGAGGTGCTGGCCCAGGAGGGGTTCACCAGCGTCGAGGAGATCGCCTTCGTCCCGACCAGCGAGTTGCTGGAGATCGAGGGTTTCGACGAGGAGATCGTCAAGGAGCTGCGTGGCCGCGCCCGCGACATCCTCCTGACCCAGGCGATCGCCGCCGAGGAGCATGCGGACGAGATCCCGGATGAACTCCTGGAGCTGGAGGGGATGGACGAGGAGCTGGCCCGCGCCCTGCAGAAGATCGGAGTGAAGACGCGGGACGATCTTGCCGAACTCTCCACCGACGAGCTGATGGAGGTGGAGGGGATGGACGAGGAGCGCGCCGGCAAGCTGATCATGGCGGCCCGCGCCCACTGGTTCGAGGAGGCGGAGGCGGCAGAGGAAGAGGAGGGTGAGCAGCCGGCCGAAGGGCAGGTGTCCGAGGAGAAGTGAGGCGTCCCCCGAGGGGGCGTCGTGCAAGTGCCGTCCGGTCGGTCGCACGGCCCGGGTGGCACGCAATCAGGAATGAGAATGGGGCTCCCCGTGGATGCCCAGGAGAGTGTAGATGTCGGAAGTGACAGTCAGGCAGTTCGCCGAGGTGGTCAAGGTTCCCGTGGACCAGTTGCTGGTGCAGCTGGCGGAGGCGGGTGTCAACATCAAGGACCCGGAAGCGGTCATCAGTGATGAGGACAAGATGACCCTCCTGGCCTTCCTGCGCAAGAGCCACGGCAAGGAGAAAGTGGGTGAAGAAGCCGGCCTCACCCCGCCCAAGATCACCCTCAAGCGCAAGAAGCGCAGTGAACTGAAGCTCAAGAGCAAGCAGGGCGCCAAGACCGTCGCCGTGGAGGTGCGCAAGAAGCGCACCTACGTGAAACGCTCCGCCATCGAGGAAGAGCAGCGCCGCAAGGAGGAGGAGGTGCGCCGGCTCGAGGAGGAGGCGCGACGCAAGGAAGAGGAGGCCCGCAAGGCCGAGGAGGAGCGTCGTCGCAGGGAGGAGGAAGAGGCCCGCAAGGCCGAAGAGGAGCGCCGCCGCAAGGAGGAGGAAGAGGCGCGCCTGAAGGCCGAGGAGGAGGCCCGCAGGGCGCAGGAGGCGATTCGCTCCCAGCAGGAGGTGCCGCCCCCGCCCCCCGCCGAGCCATCCCGCGCCGAGAAGAAGGAGAAGGAAAAGGAGAAGCGCAAGGAGAAGAAGGAGACCCGTTACGGACGGGCCGAACTCCATCTCACCCGGGGGCGTGGCGGGCGCCGCGGCGCCAAGGGGCGCCCCGGTCGACGCATCGCCGCCGGAGAGGGCAAGCACGGCTTCCAGGAGCCCACCGCTCCGGTGGTGCGCGAGGTGACCCTCCCCGAGACCATCACCGTCGGCGAGCTGGCCCAGAAGATGTCGGTCAAGGCGGCCGAGGTGATCAAGACCATGATGAAGATGGGGTCCATGGTCACCATCAACCAGGTGCTCGACCAGGAGACCGCCGCCATCGTGGTGGAGGAGATGGGCCACAAGGCCAAGCTGCTCCACGAGAATGCGGTGGAGGAGGAGGTGCTGGCCGAGGCCGAGGTGGCGGGTGGCGAAGAGGTGCCGCGCGCGCCGGTGGTCACCATCATGGGCCATGTGGACCATGGCAAGACCTCCCTGCTCGACTACATCCGTGCCACCCACGTGGCCGACAGCGAGGCGGGCGGCATCACCCAGCATATCGGTGCCTACCATGTGGAGACGGCCAAGGGGATGGTCACCTTCCTCGACACCCCTGGTCACGCCGCCTTCACGGCCATGCGCGCCCGCGGCGCCAAGGTGACCGACATCGTGGTGCTGGTGGTTGCTGCGGACGATGGCGTGATGCCCCAGACCAAGGAGGCGATCCAGCACGCCCGCGCCGCCGGTGTGCCGCTGATCGTCGCCGTCAACAAGATCGACAAGCCCGAGGCGCAGCCCGAGCGGGTGATGCAGGAGCTGGTGTCCGAAGAGGTGGTTCCCGAAGAGTGGGGTGGCGACGTGATGTTCGTCAATGTCTCCGCCAAGACCGGCGCGGGCGTCGATGAACTGCTAGACGCCATCCTCCTGCAGGCGGAGGTGCTGGAACTGAAGGCCAACCCCGATGCCCCCGCCCGTGGCGTGGTGGTGGAGTCGCGTCTCGACAAGGGGCGTGGTCCGGTGGCTACCGTGCTGGTGCAGAACGGCACCCTCCACAAGGGCGATGTGCTGCTCACCGGCAAGGAGTATGGGCGGGTGCGCGCCATGGTGGACGAGAACGGCAGGCGGGTGGACGAGGCTGGTCCCTCCATCCCGGTGGAGGTCCTCGGTCTCTCCGGGACCCCCAACGCCGGTGATGAGGCGATCGTGGTCAAGGACGAGCGCAAGGCGCGCGAGGTGGCCCAGCATCGCCAGGCCAGGTTCCGCGAGAAGAAGATCGCCGAACAGCAGCAGGCCAAGCTGGAGAACATGTTCACCAGTATGCAGGAGGGGGAGGTCAACACCCTCAACGTGGTGCTGAAGGCGGACGTGCAGGGCTCCCTCGAGGCGCTCAGCAACGCCCTCACCAAGCTCTCCACCGAAGAGTTGAAGGTGAAGATCGTCGCCGGTGGTGTCGGAGGCATCACCGAATCGGATGTCAATCTGGCGGTCGCCTCCAATGCCATCATCATCGGCTTCAACGTGCGCGCCGACGGCGCCGCCCGCAAGCTGATCGAGGAAGAGGGGGTCGACATTCACTACTACAGCGTCATCTACGACGCCATCGACGAGGTGAAGAACGCCCTCTCCGGCATGCTGGAACCGGAGTTCAAGGAGGAGATCATCGGTCTGGCCGAGGTGCGTGACGTCTTCCGCTCGCCCAAGTTCGGCCTGGTGGCCGGTTGCCTGGTCATGGAGGGAGTGGTCAAACGCAGCAACCCGATCCGCGTCCTGCGTGACAACGTGGTGATCCACGAGGGCGAACTCGACTCCCTGCGCCGCTTCAAGGAGGATGTGAACGAGGTGCGGGCCGGGACCGAGTGCGGTATCGGCGTGAAGAACTACAATGATATCAAGGTGGGTGACCAGATCGAGGTCTACGAGCGGGTCCAGGTGAAGCGCAAGCTGTGATCCGCGCGGGGGATTGGCCGGCGACAGGCAGGAGGTGAGGTCCATGGCACGCCGTTTCGATCGCACCGTGCGCGTCGGCGACCAGATGCAGCGGGAACTGACCGATCTGATCCGGTCGGAACTCAAGGATGCGCCGGTGCGCCTGGAGATGGTCAGCATCACCGAGGTGCGCGTCTCCCGGGATTTCGGTCACGCCCGCGTCTATGTCACCACCCTGGTGGACGAGGAGCGTGATGCGGTGGTGGAGGCCCTCCAGCACGCCGCCCCCTTCCTCCGCAAGCTGCTGGGGCGACGGATGCGCCTGCGCACCATCCCCCGGCTCCACTTTCAGTACGACGACACCATGGAGAAGGGCAATCGTCTCGCCCACCTGATCGATGAAGCGATCGCTTCCGACCGGGACGGCGACGACTGACGCCCTCCTTCGACTGCCCCGATTCCAGGAACAGACTCATGGGACGCAAACGCAGCTTCCGCCGCGATGTGAGCGGCATCCTGCTCCTCGACAAGCCGCCGGGGATGACCTCCAACGAGGCGCTGCAGAAGGTCAAGCGGTACTACAAGGCGCGCAAGGCGGGCCACACCGGCAGTCTCGATCCGCTCGCCACCGGCATGCTGCCGCTCTGCTTCGGTGAGGCCACCAAGGTCTCGGCGTTCCTGCTGGATGCGGACAAGCGTTACCGCCTGCGCGCAACGCTGGGCGTCACCACCGAGACCGGCGACTCGGAGGGGGCGGTGATCGAAGAGCGCCCGGTCCCGCCCCCGGACGAGACGAAGGTGGAGGAGGCGCTGGCCCGCTTCCGCGGCGAGATCGAGCAGATCCCGCCCATGTACTCCGCCCTGAAGCACGAGGGGGAGCGGCTCTACAACCTGGCCCGCAAGGGGGTGGAGGTGAAACGGGAGCCGCGGCGGGTGACGATCCACGCCCTGGAGCTGATCGCCATGGGCGACGACTGGCTCGAGCTGGAGGTGCACTGCTCCAAGGGCACCTACGTGCGTACCCTCGCCGAGGATATCGGCGAGGCGCTCGGTTGCGGCGCTCACGTGAGTGAACTGCGGCGGACCCAGGTGGGGCCCTACGACGATCCCGATGCCATGGTCACCATGGAGCAGGTGGAAGCAGCGGTCGAAGAGGGGTTTGCCGCCCTCGATGCCCTGCTGCTGCCCATCGAGTCGGCCCTGGCCCACTGGCCGGCCGTCACCCTCAACGAGGACAGTGCCTATTACCTGCGCCAGGGGCAGCCGGTGCTGGTGCCCAGGGCCCCCACCTCGGGGATGGTACGCCTCTTCGAGGCGGCGGGCCGCTTCATCGGTGCCGGCGAGATCCAGGACGACGGCCGCGTCGCGCCGCGCCGTCTCTTTCACACCGGCACCACCCGTTGAGGGAGCGCTCCTTGTGGCTGTCAGCCTCAGCAGGTAGAATAACGCGTTTTAGCAGGACCCCGAAGCCGCCCCAGGGAAATGGGTGGTTTCAGCCGGTCGGGGGGCGATGTCTCCGTCCCGGCCCTCGCGGTTCGTCGGCGCACGGAGAGGCGGCTGGCGGATACGTCTGTAACCTTCGAACGTCAGGAGTTCAATAGAAATGGCACTTACCGCTGAACAGAAGGCCGAGATCGTCAAGGAGTACCAGCTTTCCGAGTCCGATACCGGCTCCCCCGAGGTGCAGGTCGCGCTGCTCACCTTTCGCATCAACGATCTCACCAGCCACTTCCAGACCCACAAGCACGATCATCACTCCCGTCAGGGTCTGTTGCGGATGATCAACCGCCGCCGCAAGCTTCTGGACTACGTCAAGAAAAAGGACGTGCAGCGTTACCAGAACCTGATCCAGCGTCTGGGCCTGCGCCGCTGATCGCGGGCCCGGTTTTCTTCCCGAGCTTCCCTCTTCAAGGAATCTATTCGTGGCACTCATTACTCCGATCGTCAAAGAGTTCCAGTACGGTCAGCACACCGTGAGACTGGAGACCGGTGAAATCGCCCGTCAGGCCGACGGCGCGGTGATGGTGGACATGGACGGCACCGTGGTGCTGGTCACCGCCGTGGGCATCAAGGAGGCGGTGGAAGGGCGTGACTTCTTCCCTCTCACCGTCAACTACCAGGAGCGTACCTACGCGGCGGGCAAGATCCCCGGCGGTTTCTTCCGTCGCGAAGGCCGGCCCACCGAGAAGGAGACTCTCACGGCACGTCTCATCGACCGTCCGCTGCGACCGCTCTTTCCCAAGGGGTTCACCAACGAGGTCCAGGTGATTGCCACGGTGATGTCCCTCAACGCCGACATCGACCCCGACGTGCCGGCGATGATCGGTGCCTCCGCGGCGCTGGCGGTATCCGGCATCCCCTTCAACGGTCCGATCGGCTGCTGCCGGGTGGGTTACAGGGATGGCAACTACATCCTCAACCCCACCTTCAGCCAGCTCAAGGAGTCGGAACTCGATCTGGTGGTCGCCGGTACCGAGAGCGCAGTGCTGATGGTGGAGTCGGAGGCGAAGGAGCTGCCGGAAGAGGTGATGCTGGGCGCCGTGCTCTACGGCCACGAGCAGATGCAGAAGGTGATCCAGGCGATTCAGGAGCTGGCTGCCGAGGCGGGCAAGGAGCCCTGGGACTGGCAGCCGCCGGAGGCCAACGAGGCGCTGGCCGAGATGGTCGCCGCCGCTGCCGAGGCCGATCTCACCGAGGCCTACACCATCAAGGAGAAGCTGGCCCGCCAGGAAGCGGTCGCCGCCGTGCGCAGGGCGACGGTCGAGAAGCTGGCCACCGGCGAGGAGGGGGCCCCCAGCGCAGATGAGGTGGTGGGCGCCTTCGGCAAGCTGGAGAAGAGAATCGTGCGGGGTCAGATCCTCGACGGCAAGCCCCGTATCGACGGACGGGATACCCGTACCGTGCGCCCCCTGCACATCCGTACGGGCGTGCTGCCCCGCACCCACGGTTCGGCCCTCTTCACCCGTGGCGAGACCCAGGCGCTGGTGGTCACCACCCTTGGTTCCGGCCGTGACGCCCAGATCATCGACGCCATCGAGGGCGAGTTCCGCGAGACCTTCCTGCTCCACTACAACTTCCCGCCCTACTGCGTGGGCGAGACCGGCATGGTGGGCAGCCCCAAGCGGCGCGAGATCGGCCACGGTCGTCTCGCCAAGCGGGGTATCCAGGCGGTGATGCCGAGCCAGGAGGAGTTCCCTTACGTGATCCGGGTGGTCTCCGAGATCACCGAGTCCAACGGCTCCTCCTCCATGGCCTCCGTGTGCGGCACCAGTCTCTCCCTGATGGACGCCGGCGTGCCGATCAAGGCCCCGGTGGCCGGTGTGGCCATGGGCCTCATCAAGGAAGAGGAGAAGTTTGCGGTGCTCACCGACATCATGGGTGACGAGGATCACCTGGGTGACATGGACTTCAAGGTGGCCGGCACCGGGAAGGGGGTCAACGCCCTGCAGATGGACATCAAGATCGAGGGGATCACCCGCGAGATCATGGAGCAGGCCCTGGAGCAGGCGCGCGAGGCGCGTCTCCATATCCTCTCCGAGATGAACAAGGTGATCTCCGAGCCTCGCTCCGAGATGTCGGAGTTCGCGCCGCGCATCGAGACTTTCAAGATCGATCCGGAGAAGATTCGCGACGTGATCGGCAAGGGGGGCGCCACCATCCGTTCCATCACCGAGGAGACCGGCGTCACCATCGACATCGACGACAGCGGCACCGTCAAGATCGCCTCGGTCGACAAGGCGGCCGGTGACGAGGCACGCCGCCGCATCGAGCAGATCACCGCCGACGTGGAGGTGGGCAAGGTCTACGAGGGCAAGGTGGCCCGCCTGATGGACTTCGGCGCCTTCGTCACCATCCTGCCCGGAAAGGATGGCCTGGTGCACATCTCCCAGATCTCCGACGAGCGGGTCGAGAAGGTGAGCGACAAGCTCAAGGAGGGGGACATCATCAAGGTGAAGGTGCTCGAGGTGGACAAGCAGGGGCGGATCCGCCTCAGCATGAAGGCGGTGGATCGCTGATCCTCCGCAGCCGGACATGAAGAAGGGGGCCTCGGCCCCCTTCTTCATGTATCGTGCGCCCAGCATGGGCGCACCCCTGCGGGTGGAAGTCCCGCCACGAGCTGGTCACGGCGAGTGAAGCGAAGCGCAACTGCGGGAGGGTGACCGACCGTGGGGAGGAAGCGTGGAGCATAAACC
>JALTLT010000040.1 GCA_027001815.1 Gammaproteobacteria bacterium
GTGAGGGGGAGGGAGGCGGGACATCTCGCTGTGCGCGGGGGCGGATTGCCCCCTGCGGGGCATCAGCCGGCAGAGGCCTCGTTGAGCTCCTGCCGCACCTCCTCCTCGCTCACCTGCGCCTCGCCGGCGTGATCCTGGGCGCTCACCTCGTCGAGCAGCTCGGGGCCGACCAGGCCCGCGGCGATCTCGCGCAGGGCGATGACGGTGGGCTTGTCGTTCTCGGGCGGCACGAGCGGCTCGGCGCCGTTGGCGATCTGCCGGGCCCGCTTGGTGGCCAGGAGGACCAGCTCGAAGCGGTTGTCCACGTTTTCCAGACAGTCTTCTACGGTGATACGTGCCATTTCTGTTTCACTCCAGCGGTCGGGCCGCCACCGGGAAAGAACCGGACGGCCCGGCAATGGTTGTTGCGGATCGGCGATTATAGCGCCGCTCACGGGAGATGCACCACTGGCAAGTGCTTCGGCCGGTGGGGGGATTCCTGAACGTCCGGTCCGCGGCAACCCGCCTCTGTCTCGGTTCAGGCCCCGGAACTGCTCTCCACCAGCGAGGCGATCAGCTCCGCGTGGACCACCTGCTGCACCTCGCGGCGCTGGCGGCGGGCGAGGAAGATGGCGCGCAACTCGTCCAGGGCGGTGTCGAAGCGGTTGTTGATCACCAGGTAGTCGTACTCGTTCCAGTGGGCCGCTTCGCTGCGGGCGTCGCGCATGCGTCGCGCGATCACCTCGTCGCTGTCCTGGCCCCGCTGGCGCAGGCGCTCCTCCAGGGCCTCGAGCGAGGGCGGCAGGATGAAGATGCCGACGGTCCCCGGCATCTTCTCACGCACCTGGCGTGCCCCCTGCCAGTCGATCTCGAGGATCACGTCCCTTCCCGCCCCCAGCAGCCGCTCCACCTCGGACCGCGAGGTGCCGTAGCGGTTGTCGAAGACCCGGGCGTGCTCCAGGAAGGCCCCCTCCTCCGCCATCCGCTCGAAAGTGGAGAGGTCGACGAAGTGATAGTCGACGCCGTCCATCTCCCCGGGGCGCGGGGCCCGCGTGGTGTGGGAGACCGACATGGCGACGAAGTCGCACGACTCCAGCAGGGCCCGGACCAGACTGGTCTTGCCGGCGCCGGAGGGGGCGGAGACGACGTAGAGCGTGCCTTGGGGTGGCTTCATGGATCGATCGGCCCTGACGGTTTCGGGGTTGCAGGTGGATAGGGAGAATAGCGGATGCAGCGAGGAAATGCACCTCTCGCGGCGGGATCCTCCATCACCGCCTGATGGTGGATTCGGGAATAACTGAGGAAAGGAGTGCCGATCTGGTCTATCTTGAGGCGAACCGTGCCGGTTCCGCCTCGGCCCGCCCACAGGACGATCGACACTCAGACATGAAAATCATCGAAGAATTCATCCGGCGGGAGTCCTCCTCGGGGATCCTGCTTATGTGGGCCACGTTCATGGCCCTGCTGTTCAGCAACACCTTCATGGCGCCCTTCTACGAATCCTTTCTCCACATCCCGGTGGAGATCCGCATCGGCGCCCTGCACCTTGACAAGACCATCCATCACTGGGTCAACGACGGCCTGATGGCCATCTTCTTCCTGCTGGTGGGGCTGGAGGTGAAGCGCGAGATCCTGGAGGGGGATCTCTCCTCTCCTGCCCAGGTGGCCCTGCCCGGTGTCGCCGCACTGGGCGGAATGGCGGTGCCGGCGCTGGTCTACCTGGCCTTCAATCTGGACGAGACTCTCTCCGTCGACGGCTGGGCGATTCCCACCGCCACCGATATCGCCTTCGCCCTCGGCATCCTCTCGCTGCTGGGCAACCGGGTGCCGGTATCGCTGAAGATCTTTCTCATGGCGCTGGCGATCCTCGACGATCTGGGGGCGATCGTCATCATCGCCCTCTTCTACACCGCGGAACTCTCCACCCTCTCCATCGCCGTGGCCGGCGCCGCCCTGACCGTGCTGGTGATCCTCAATCGCCTGGGGGTCTACAAGAAGGCGGCCTACTTCATCGTCGGTGCCATCCTCTGGGTCAGCGTGCTCAAGTCGGGGGTCCACGCCACCCTGGCCGGGGTGGCACTCGCCTTCACCATCCCCCTGAAGGCGCGGGGCGAGGGAGGGGAGATGATCTCGCCCCTCAAGGAGCTGGAGCACGACCTCCACTTCTGGGTCGCCTTCTTCATCCTGCCGTTGTTCGCCTTCGTCAACGCCGGAGTCGATGTCACCGGCATCTCCCTGGAGCAGATGGGCGGGCCGGTGCCGATGGGGATCCTGCTGGGTCTCTTCCTCGGCAAACAGCTCGGGGTGTTCGGCTTCAGTTGGGTCGCCATCCGGCTGGGGATGGCGAAGCTGCCGGAGGGGGCCAGCTGGAGACAGTTCTATGGCGTCTCGGTGCTCACCGGCATCGGCTTCACCATGAGCCTCTTCATCGCCTCGCTGGCCTTCAAGGACGCCTCCAGTTTCCACTACACCGACCGCCTCGCGATCCTCGCCGGATCGTTCCTCTCGGGCACATTGGGGTATCTGGTCCTCCGGGGCGGCCGGGCCCCGTGAAAATGCCATGACGCCGGCCGGGCGGGTGGCGGAACTGCTCTCGCGGCTGGAGGTGGAGGCCGCGCGCACCCCCGCCACGCCCTCTCCGGGGGACCGGGAGGCTCTCCCCCCGCCGGTGCGGCGCTACCTGGGGCGTGTCCTGCCGCAAGGGGTGGCGCGCCCCGAGGGGCTGCTCCGTTTCCACCAGGCCGGTTCCCTGCGTACCGATCCCTCCGCCACGCGCTGGTACCCCTTCACCGCCCGTCAATGGGTCAGCCCCCGCCTGCCGGGCTTCGTCTGGGAGGCCCGGGTGGACTTGCCGCTCCGGCTCCACCTCCAGGTGATCGACAGCTATCTGGCCGGTTCCGCTTCGGGGGCGGTCCGGCTCCTCTCCCTCCTCACCGTCGCCCGCCTCGCCGGCGATCCCGAACTCGCCTCCGGTGCCCTGCACCGCTACCTGGCGGAGGCGGTCTGGTATCCCTGGGTCCTGCTGCCGGGGAGCGGGGTGGTGTGGCAGCCTCTCGACGATCGCCGGGCCCGGGCGGACCTCACCGACCACGGTACCACCGTCTCCCTGGAGTTCCGCTTCAACGACCGGGACGAGGTGGCCTCGATCTACACCGCGGGCCGGATGGGGCGCTTCGGCGGGGGCTACCGGCGGCTGCCGTGGGAGGGGCGGTTCGGCGACTACCGGCAGGTGGCAGGGGTCTGGCTGCCCGGTTACGGGGAGGTGGGCTGGGTGGTGGACAGGCGGCTGGAGCGGGTCTGGAAGGGGCGGGTCACGCCAAGGGAAGGGTGGGGGATTACTCCACGTTCTGGATCTGCTCCCGCATCTGCTCGATGAGCACCTTCAGCTCCACCGAGGTGCGGGTGGTCTCCGAGGCGTTGGACTTGGAGCCGAGGGTGTTGGCCTCCCGGTTGAGCTCCTGCATGAGGAAATCGAGGCGCCGGCCCACCGGCTCGTCCCGATCCAGCACCTGCCGCACCTCCTGGACGTGGGCCTGCAGGCGGTCCAGCTCCTCGTCAACGTCCATGCGTGCCAGCACCAGCACCAGCTCCTGCTCCAGCCGCCCCGGCTCGGCGTCGATGTCGAGTTCCGCCAGGCGCCGTTCGATGCGTGTCCGCTGGGTCTCCCTCAGTGCCGGTAGCTGGGACCGCAGCTCCGACACCAGACGGTCGATGGCGTCCAGCCGCTCCAGCAGCATGTCGCGGATCCGTTCCCCCTCACGGGCCCGCGTCGCCACCAGCTCGTCCACGGTGGCGTCGAGGAGATCCACCGCTTCCGCCAGCACCGGATCGAGGTCCGGCTCGCCGCTCTCCACCACCCCTGGCCAGGCCAGCAGCCGCAGGGGATCCACGGTGCCGGGGGTGTCGTGCAGTCCGTTGACGGTGACGCACAGCCCGATCAGTCGCTCCACCAGGGGACGATTCAGGGTAAGATCGGTGGTGACGGCGCCCGAGGGCTGGAAGCGCAGCGAGCACTCCACCTTGCCCCGGTGGACGCGGGAGGCGATCCGCTCGCGTACCGTCCCCTCCAGCGGGCGGAACTCCTCCGGCAGCCGGAGGGAGAGATCGAGATAGCGGTGGTTGAGGGAGCGGATCTCCCAGGCGAGGGTGCCCCACTCGCGGCGCGCCTCGCGGCGGGCATAGGATGTCATGCTGAGAATCATGGGTTCTGCTCCCGGCCCGGTGGAGAGGATGGATCCCCCGGATTTGCGAAGAGAGTCACGCTCCGAGGGGCCTCCTGCCACGAAATGGGGGCGGCGGGGGTCAAGCGTGAGCGTTTGCCGTCGATGACTATGAGGAGATCTCCAACTGAAGGATACCCATCCCTTGAACAACGCACCGATCGTCACCGCCCGCAGGGAAGAGAACCATCGGCTGCCCGAGGGGACGGTGCTGGAGGAGTATACCATCAACCGTTTTCTCGGCGGTGGCGGCTTCAGCCAGGTCTATCTGGCCCGTCGCAACGACGACGGCCGGCTGGTGGTGATCAAGGAGTATCTTCCCATGCGCCTGGCGACCCGGGGCGAGGATCTGGTCGTCGCCGCCCGCAGCGCCGATCTGGCCCCCCGCTTCCAGCGTGGCAGGACCCTCTTCTTCCAGGAGGCGGGGATCCTCTCGGGCCTGCAGCACCCCAACATCATCCGGGTGCTGGGCTTCTTCCGCGCCAACGGTACCGTCTACATGGTGATGGAGTATCTGCCCGGGGCCAATCTCGAGCGCTATATCCGCCGTCACCAGCAGCTCAGCGAGCGGCTGCTGCTGACCGTCTTCCGCGGCCTCCTGGAGGCGCTCGACTACATCCACGCCGAGGGTTTTCTCCACCTGGACATCAAGCCGGGCAACATCCATCTCTGCCAGGGAGGACGCCCGATCCTGCTCGACTTCGGCGCCGTCCATCGTCGCGAGCGCTATCGTCATCTGGTCCACGAACAGGTGATCACTCCAGGTTTCGCGCCTATTGAACAGTACAGTAAAAAGGGCTATATAGGCCCCTGGACCGACAACTACGCCATCGGCGCCAGCATGTGGGCCTGCATGGGCGGGAAGCCGCCACCGGACGCCCGCAAGCGCCAGGAGGAAGATCTTCTGCCCGCCGCATCCGTCCAGTTCCGGCGCCGCTACTCGCCCGAGCTGCTCAAGGCAGTGGAGTGGGCGATGGACATGGACCCCCTCGTTCGCCCGCAGACCGCCGCGGAACTGCTGGAGGTGCTGCCGGATCCCGGGGAACGGGCGCCTCTCCCCGAGAGCTGGCTCTCCCGCTTTGTGGCTGCCATGCCGTGGCGCCGGAGCTGACACTCGATGCAATATGCCATCGCCCAGGTGAACCGCCTGGGCAACCGCACCTACAATCAGGATCGAATGGGAGTGGTGGTCCGGGGGGACCACCTGCTGCTGATGGTCGCCGACGGCATGGGGGGCCACGAGCGGGGTGAGCTGGCCGCCCAGGAGCTGATCGTCAGCATGGCGGCCGCCTTCCAGAAGGAGCCCCTGCCCATCGCGGTACCGCAGCGCTTCCTGCAGCAGGCGATGGATCGCTCCCACGACAACATCGTCGCCCTGGGCCGGCGCCAGGAGCCGCCCATCTATCCCCGCACCACGGCCGCCGTGGTGCTGGTGGGGGGCGAGGTCGCCTGCTGGGCGCACATCGGTGACAGTCGCATCTACCTGATCCGCGATCAGGAGGTGGCCAGCCGCACCCGCGACCACACCTACGTGGAGGATCTGCTGCGGCACAACGCCATCACCGAGGAGGAGCTGGCCACCCACCCCCTGCGCAACATCGTCACCTACTGTCTCGGCGGCCCCGAGCGACCGCCGCTGGCCACCGTCTCCGATCCCACGCCCCTCGCCCCCGGCGACGTGCTGCTGCTCTGCTCCGATGGCTTCTGGGGGGCGCTGGACCCCGAGCGGATCGCCCGCGAGCTGCACGACACCGACGATCTCGACGCCACTCTGGCGGCGCTCGCCACCGCTGCCGAGGAGGCGAGCTACCCCTACGCCGACAATATCACGGCGGTGGTGCTGCGCTGCCTCGACGAGCCCGGCGGGCAGGAGGCCCGTGAGGATGCCGGCGCGCTCCAGCCGGGGGAGGAGGAGCCGACCCGGCCGGGGGATCTGGCTGAAGTGGAGGAGGCGATCCGCACCATCCGCGAGGCCCTGCGCCGCCATGATCCGCTTCCGGAGGGCGGCAAGTAGTCCGGCCGCCGCCGCCGACCCTTCAAAAGGTCCACCAAAGGGGCGATAATGACCGCCCTTGTTCACAGCCTCAGGATTCCCCATGCGACCCAGCGGCCGAGCTCCCGATCAACTGCGTACCATCCGTCTCTCCCGCAACTACACCAAGCACGCCGAGGGTTCGGTGCTGACGGAGTTCGGTGACACCCGGGTCATCTGTACCGCCACGGTGGAGGAGCGGGTGCCCGGTTTCCTGCGCGGCAGCGGTCAGGGGTGGGTCACCGCCGAGTACGGCATGCTGCCCCGCTCCACCGGTTCGCGCATGGCGCGGGAGGCGGCGCGCGGCAGGCAGGGGGGGCGGACCATGGAGATCCAGCGTCTCATCGGTCGCTCCCTGCGCGCGGTGGTGGATCTGGAGGCGCTGGGCGAGCACACCATCACCGTCGACTGTGACGTGATCCAGGCCGACGGCGGTACCCGCACCGCCTCCATCACCGGTGGATTCGTCGCCCTGGCCGACGCCATCGCCCACATGCGCGAGGCGGGGATGCTGAAGAGGGAGCCGCTGCTGGGGCAGGTGGCCTCGGTATCGGTGGGGATCTTCGACGGCCAGCCGGTGCTGGACCTCGACTATGCCGAAGACTGCAATGCCGAGACCGACATGAATGTGGTGATGAACGACCAGGGGGCCTTCATCGAGGTACAGGGGACCGCCGAGGGCCATCCCTTCGACCGGGACGAGCTCAACGTCATGCTCGACTATGCCCGAAAGGGGATCGAGGAGCTGCTGGAGGCCCAGCGCCGGGCCCTGGCGGGGGAGGGGTGACATGAAGCGGGTGGTGCTCGCTTCCTCCAACCGCGGCAAGGTGCGGGAGATCGGCCAGATCCTCGCCCCTCTCGATCTCGAAGTGATGCCCCAGGGGGACTTCGGCGTGCCGGATGCGGAGGAGACCGGCCTCTCCTTCGTCGAGAACGCCATCCTCAAGGCGCGCAACGCCGCCGCCCACACCGGCCTGCCGGCGATCGCCGACGACTCCGGCCTGGAGGTGGACGCCCTCAACGGGGCTCCGGGCATCTACTCCGCCCGCTATGCGGGGCCGGATGCCGACGACGAGACCAATCTGCGCAAGCTGCTCGAGGCGCTGGAGGGGGTGCCGGAGGAGGCGCGTACCGCCCGCTTCCAGTGCCTGATGGTCTTCATGCGCCACGCGGAGGACCCCACCCCCCTCATCTGCCAGGGCACCTGGGAGGGGCGCATCCTCGAGGCGGCGAGGGGGGAGAACGGCTTCGGTTACGATCCGGTCTTCTTCGTGCCGGAGGAGGGATGCAGTGCCGCCGAGCTGCCGCCGGAGGTGAAGAACCGTCTCAGTCACCGCGGCCAGGCGCTGCGCTGCCTGCTGGAGCGGCTGTCGCGGGGCTGACCCGGGGGCACCGCCCCGCCGCAGGCCCCTTTGCCCGCCACGAGCCAAACGATCCGCCAGGTCATCGAGATGAACGCCCCCGAACTCCTGGCCCCCGCCGGCACCGTCCGCGCCCTCGACTACGCCATCGCCTACGGGGCCGATGCGGTCTATGCCGGTCAGCCGCGCTACAGCCTGCGGGTGCGCAACAACGAGTTCGACCTGACGGGCCTCGAGGAGGGGATCCGGCGAGCCCGGGCGGCGGGGGTACACTTCTACGTGGCCAGCAACATCGCCCCCCACAACGCCAAGCTGCGCACCTATCTGGAGGACATGGCGCCGGTGATCGCGCTGGCCCCGGATGCCCTGATCATGAGCGACCCCGGCCTGATCGGGCTGGTGCGCGAGCGGTGGCCGGACCAGACCATCCATCTCTCGGTGCAGGCCAACACGGTCAACTGGGCGGCGGTCCGTTTCTGGGCGGGCCAGGGGATCCGGCGGGTGATCCTCTCCCGCGAGCTGAGCCTCGACGAGATCGCCGAGATCCGCCAGCGCTGCCCCGATACCGAACTGGAGGTGTTCGTCCACGGGGCGCTCTGCATCGCCTACTCCGGCCGCTGCCTGCTGTCCGGATACTTCAACCACCGCGATCCCAACCAGGGCACCTGTACCAATGCCTGTCGCTGGCAGTACGACCTGAAGCCGGCCCAGGCCGATCTCACCGGAGACCTGCACGCCGTCGACGGCTGGCTGCTGGAGGAGCGGGAGCGGCCGGGGGAGCTGATGCCGGTGGAAGAGGACGAGCACGGCACCTATATCCTCAACTCCCGCGACCTGCGCGCCATCGAGCACGTGGCGCGGCTGGTGGAGATCGGTGTTGACTCTCTGAAGATCGAGGGGCGGACCAAGTCCCACTACTACGTGGCGCGGGTCACCCAGGCCTACCGGCAGGCGATCGACGACGCCCGGGCCGGCCGCCCCCTCGATCCGCGTCTGCTGGGGGTGCTGGAGAACCTTGCCAACCGGGGTTATACCGACGGTTTCTATCAGCGCCACCACCCTCGCGAGTACCAGAACTACCTGCAGGGGGTCTCCCGCAGCCTGCGCCAGCGCTTCGTCGGGGAGGTGACCGGCCACGCCGACGGCATGGCGGAGGTGGAGGTGAAGAACCGCTTTGCGGTGGGGGACGAGCTGGAACTGGTCACCCCCTCGGGCAACTACACCTTCCGCCTGGAGCGGATGGAGAACAGCGAGGGGGAGGCGACCACGGTGGCGCCGGGCAACGGCCATCGGGTCCGCATCCCGGTGCCGCAGGGGGCGGCCCTGGAGCGGGCCCTGCTGGCTCGCAACGAGCCGGAGGTGGCCGGACACCGCAAATGAGGAGGGGTCCCGCAGGACTCCCTCGCTGTGCGGTGGAGCGGCCCTCCTCTAGCAGGCTGTCGAAAAACACCGTTTTTCGACAGCCTGTGCTGCGGTGCATGGACGCACCGCCGTTTTCAATGACGCCAAGTCATTGAAAACGTGAGGAAGCCGGAAATCGCATTTTCGGCTTCCGGCGTTGAAAAAGGCCTGGACGGCCTTTTTCAACATCCTGCTGGCGCTACCTGCGGCTCTTCCCCTCGTCACGCTGCTGCTGCGGCGTGACGCACGGCCCGGGACGCTCCGGCGTCCCGCGGAGGTCTGGGGTGGAACGGGAGTTGTGCGGCGCGGGAGCGCCGCCGGTGGGGGGGTGACGCCGGAGGACCGGCGTCACCAGGAGAGCACAGTTGCTGCCAGCCGCGTGGTGGAGCGGCCGTCCGTCAGCGGCGCACGCGGCTCTTGAGGAACTTCTGCGCCAGGGTCTTGCGCTGGGGCGGTTCCAGGAGATTCTTCAGGTCCACCCAGTACTGCACCTCCTTCTCCACGATGGTATTGTGCACCTCGTTGAATCGCTTCACCCGCTGGATCACCTCGCCGGAATCGACCGACCCGGCCTGCATGAGCTGGACCACGCTGCGGTAGGCCTTCTGGTACTCCTGGCGCAGGTTGCGCGTCTCCCGGCGGAACCGCGCGTCCAGCTCCTTCATCTGGCTGCGCTGATCCTCGGTCATCTCCAGGTCGCGCACCAGGGCCTGCTGCTCGGAGGGGGTGGGAGGCCGGAAGGTGGATACCAGGGTTCCCATGGTCACCTTGCCCGCATGGGCTGCGGGGACGGCGAAGGCGATGGTGGCCACCAGGGCCAGGGCGAGGGCGTTGATTCTTTTCATGGTCGTTACTCCTTGGATGAGGGAAGGGATCTCGGCAGGCGGTCTTCCGGATTCCATGGCTCGCAGGGCTGTGAGGTGAGTTTACGCAATGGAACCGGCCGGGGAAAGCGCGGGGAAAGTGGGGACATCCGCCCCGTCCTGCCCAACCTGCCGTCGCCACCGCCGCTCTCTGGAATAATGCAAGATGACGCCATCGGTTGACTTGCCTCCCGCGCCGGGACTCTACATCCACATCCCCTGGTGCCTGAGGAAGTGTCCCTACTGCGATTTCAACTCCCATGCGGCGGGGGGTACTCCCCCCTTCGACGCCTACGTCGATGCCGTGCTCCTCGATCTGACGGCCGAGGCGAAGCTGCTGGCGGGCGTGGAGGTGGCGAGCCTCTTCATCGGCGGCGGAACCCCCAGCCTGATGCCGGCCGAAGAGCTCGCCCGCCTGCTGGAGGGGGTGGCGCGGCGGCTGGTCCTGGCGGAGGGGGTGGAGATCACCCTCGAGGCCAATCCGGGTGCCGCCGAGGCGTCGCGATTCGCCGCCTACCGGGCGGCTGGCGTCAATCGCCTCTCCATCGGCGTGCAGAGCTTCGACGATGCATCGCTTCGCGCCCTGGAACGGGTCCACGACGGGCTCGAGGCGGAGCGTGCCGTGCGGGCCGCCCGCGCCGCCGGCTTCGAGCGGATCAACATCGATCTCATGCACGGCCTGCCGGGGCAGACGCCGGAAGGTGCGGTTACGGACCTGGAACGGGCCATCGCCTACGAGCCGCAGCAGATCTCCTGGTACCAGCTCACGCTCGAACCGAACACCCGTTTCCACGCCCGGCCGCCGTCGCTCCCCGACGAGGAGAGCCTCTGGGCGATCCAGGAGGCGGGCGCGGAGGCGCTGGAGAGGGCCGGTTTCCGTCCCTACGAGATCTCCGCCTGGGCGCCGCCGGGGGGGGAGTGTCGCCACAACCTCAACTACTGGCGCTTCGGCGACTACATCGGCATCGGCGCCGGCGCCCACGGCAAGCGGAGCATCCGTGATCCCGCGGCCCCGCTGGCGATCGAGCGCTACAGCAAGCGGCGCAACCCCAGGGACTACCTCGCCGCCGCGGCCGACGGGGCGTTCCGCTCACGGACCTGGCGGGTGGCGCCGGAGGAGCGGGTGCTGGAGTTCATGATGAACGCCATGCGTCTACGGGCGGGTGTCACCTTCGGGCTTTTCGAACGGCGCACCGGGCTTCCCCGCCAGACGCTGGCTCCGGTGCTGTCGCGCCTGGAGGCGCGGGGGATGGTGGTGGTGGAGGCGGCGGGGGTACGCCCCACCGCCCTGGGGCGCCGTTTCCTCAACGAACTGCTGGAGGCTTTCGTCACGGAGTAGTGAGGGAATCGTCCGCCTCCGCGACGCCCGGCTCCTCCTCGAACTCCACGTATTCGCCGGTCAGGTCGTGGTGGTCGGCACCGGTGACGCGGATGCGGACGAAATCGCCGGGCTCCAGGTCGGAGGGGGGGAGCCAGACCAGGCCGTCCACCTCCGGTGCGTCGGCGGTGGAGCGGGCGCGCACCCCCCGGTCGTCCGAATGGTCCACCAGCACGATCGTCTCCCGCCCCACCCAGCGGCCCCTCCGCTCGGCGCTGATCTCCGCCTGCAGTGCCATCAGCCGCGCCTGGCGGCTCCGCTTCACCTCCTCCGGCACGGGGTCGGGCAGGGCGTTGGCCGCCGCCCCCTCCACCGCCGAATAGGTGAAGCAGCCGACCCGGTCCAGTTTCGCCTCCTCCAGGAAGGCGAGCAGCTCCTGGAAGTGGGCCTCCGTCTCGCCGGGAAAGCCGGTGATGAAGGTGCTGCGCAGGGTGAGATCGGGGCAGATCTCCCGCCAGCGCCGGATCCGCTCCAGGGTGTCCTCGGTGGCCGCCGGACGCTTCATCGCCCGCAGAATCTCCCGGTTTGCGTGTTGCAGGGGGAGATCGAGATAGGGCACGATCACCCCCTCCGCCATCAGCGGGATCAGCTCGTCCACGTGCGGGTAGGGGTAGACGTAGTGGAGGCGGATCCAGATCCCCAGTTCCCCCAGCGCCCGGGCCAGTTCGGTCAGGCGGGTGCGCAGGGGGCGTCCCTCCCAGAAGCTGGTGCGGTATTTCAGATCGACACCGTAGGCGCTGGTGTCCTGGGAAACCACGATCAGTTCCCGGACCCCGGCCCGGGCCAGCGCCTCCGCGTCGGCCATCACCTCGCCCGCCGGGCGGCTCACCAGGTCACCCCGCAGGCTGGGGATGATGCAAAAGGTGCAGCGGTGGTTGCACCCCTCGGAGATCTTCAGGTAGGCGTAGTGGCGCGGTGTCAGCTTGATGCCGCCGGGTGGCACCAGGCTGGTGTGCGGGTCGTGGGAGGGGGGCAGCGCCCGGTGGACCGCCTCCAGCACCTCCTCGGTGGCGTGGGGGCCGGTCACCGCCAGCACGCCGGGGTGGCGGTCCCGTACCTTGTCCGCCCGCGCGCCGAGACAGCCGGTGACGATCACCCGGCCGTTGTGGGCCAGTGCCTCGCCGATCGCCTCCAGCGACTCCTCCTCCGCCTCGTCGATGAAACCGCAGGTGTTGACCACCACCAGGTCGGCCCCCTCGTAGCTGGGGGAGATGAGATAGCCCTCCGCGCGCAACCGGGTGAGGATCCGTTCCGAATCCACCAGTGCCTTGGGACAGCCGAGGCTGACGAAACCGATACGTGGGGGGGGTCGATTCATTGGAGCTGCTGGAGGTGGTGTCGGCGGAGTGCTCCTCCTCGATCCCGCCGGCAGGGTTGAGGTGGTCCATCCGGGACCGACCGCCGGGGCCAATGGTACTCCGGATGTGGGGGAGGTGGAACCTTCCCGGGCGGGGGGAAGTTGTGCACCGCCCCTGGCCGGGAACGGCCGGTCGTCCCCGGGAGAGGGTGCCCGGGCCGAAAAGCCCCGTCGGATCCGGGGGTTGGAGCCGGCTGGTGAGGTGGCGCAGGTGCCGAAAATCCGCCGCGACGACGGTTGTCCGGCGCGTTTTCCAGGGAGTTGTCCACAGGCCGTGACCCGCCCTCTACGAGGCAAAATGAGCAATCTGTCGCAAATTCATACAGTTGTATGGGTTTTCGACAGGAGACAAACTTTTGACGATGTGGTAGGGTGGAGTCATCGGATGTTTCAGGGTCGATCGGGGAGAGAGTGCGCGAAACGTCCACGAAGCGCCTTGCAGCGGATGCGCGGAAAGGGATCTCTGGCGGGTCGGCGCTGCCGGCTCCGCCCCTTCGACAAGATCACGCCTGGAGAGATGCCATGCACCGAGTAGAGAGACGATCCGCCGCCCACAGCGATTTCGACTTCTCCGAGTGGTCGGAACTCGCCCGCAACGATCCGGCGGCCTTCGAGGCGCGCCGGCGGGCGACCATCGAGGAGATGCTGGAACGGATGCCGGAGGCGCGCCGCGACCGGCTGCGTCGCCTGCAGTGGAAGGTGGACCAGGTCCGCCGCCTGGCAGACAATCCCATGTCCGCCTGCCTGCGCATCTCACGCATGATGTGGGACTCGCTGCTGGAGCAGCAGCGCTTCATCGAGGGGATGCGCGAGCTGGACGGCGCGGGTCTCCCGCTTCCCGAGGCGCAGGTGCTCGCGTTCCCCGGCGGGCGCGGAAACGATTCCGGTCTCAACGCCTGAGCCACCAGCGGCAGGGTTGCCAGGGGCGGGCAAAGTGCGTAGAATACCGCGCCTTGTCTGCGATGACGGGCAGGGTCGCCGTGCGCGGTGACCGCCGCCGGGCATCGCTCACCAGAATTCATAGAGGCGCGTGTACCATGAAGCCGGATATCCATCCTTCCTACAGCGAGATCACTGTTACCTGCAGTTGCGGAAACAGCTTTGCCACCCGCTCCACCCTGGGTCACGACCTGCATGTGGACGTCTGCTCCCAGTGTCACCCCTTCTACACCGGCAAGCAGAAGATCGTCGACACCGGCGGCCGCGTGGACCGTTTCCGGCGCAAGTACGGCATGAAATAAGGCGCGATGCCCCGGCATCGGCCGAGAGAGGGGGCGTCCCGGCCGGGCGCCCCCTTTTTTTCGTTGTGGCTCTGGGGGCTGCTGTGGCTGGCAGCCTTCACGCCGGCGGTCGCCGGCACCTGCAGCCCCGATCGTGTCGATGCCGAGGTGGCGGTGCGCTTCGTCTACGACGGCGACACCGTCGAGATCGAGGACCCGGCGGGGCGGGGAGGGCGTCGCAGGCTCCGGTTCATCGGCCTCAACACCCCCGAGATGGGACGGGACGGCGCGCCGCCCGAGCCCTTCGCCCTGGCCGCGCGGGATCGCCTGCGGCGTCTCCTGGCCGACTCCGGCGACCGCCTGCGGCTGCGTTTCGGCCGGGAGCGGCGCGATCGCTACGGCCGCCTCCTCGCCCACCCCTTTCTCGTCGACGGTTCCAGCGTCACGGAGCGGCTGTTGCGCGAGGGGCTGGGATGGGCGCTGGTGGTTCCACCGAACGAGGCGTTCGCCGAATGCCACTTCGCCGCCGAGGAGGAGGCGCGCCGTGCCCGGCGGGGGCTCTGGGCGAAGGAGGGGGCGATTCTCCATGGAGGACGCCTGCCCCCGGATCTGCGCGGCTTCCACCTGGTGCACGGGCGGGTGGTGCGGGTCGGCCACAGCCGCAAGTCGGTCTGGATCAACCTGGAGGGAGGGGTGGCGGCACGGGTTGCGCGCGACGATCTGGTCTACTTTGATGGAATGGATCTGGATGCCCTGGAGGGTCGGAGTGTTACAGTGCGTGGCTGGTTCCGTCGATACAAGGGGGACCCGGTGGTGAGGCTGCGGCACCCCCTGATGCTCCAGGTGGAGGCGCCCGCCGATCTCCCCTGATCACGATCTCCAGGAGCCTCTACGGTCCCCGGGCCAGGGCCCTCCGGGCCGGTCCGCCACCACCCGAAGAGTCTCCGACGCCCCGGACGAGTGAAACCCCGGGGGAGCGCCGGTGGGCCTCCTCCCTCACAGAACCCTTGGAAGCACGATCATGTCCAGAAGACTGGAAAAGGCATCCCTCGAGTATCACGAAAAGCCGGTCCCCGGCAAGCTGGCGATCCAGCTCACCAAGCCGTGCGAGACCCAGGCCGACCTCTCCCTCGCCTATACGCCCGGCGTGGCGGGCCCGGTGCGGGCCATCGCCGCCGACCCGGATGCCGCCTACCGCTACACCGCCAAGGGCAACCTGG
Source organism: Gammaproteobacteria bacterium (assembly GCA_027001815.1). Classification (GTDB taxonomy): domain Bacteria; phylum Pseudomonadota; class Gammaproteobacteria; order JALTLT01; family JALTLT01; genus JALTLT01. The sequence continues at coordinate 15,032 of JALTLT010000040.1, forward strand.
TGGCGGTGATCACCGACGGCTCGGCGGTGCTGGGGCTGGGCAAGGTGGGGGCCCTGGCGGGCAAGCCGGTGATGGAGGGCAAGGCGGTCCTCTTCAAGCGCTTCGCCAACGTGGACGTCTTCGACATCGAGGTGACCGCCGACACCCCCGAGGTGTTCATCGACACGGTGGCGCGCATCGCCTCCGGTTTCGGCGGCATCAACCTGGAGGACATCGCCGCCCCCCACTGCTTCGAGATCGAGCATGCGCTTGCCGAGCGGCTCGACATCCCCGTCTTCCACGACGACCAGCACGGCACCGCCATCATCACCGCCGCCGGCCTGCTCAACGCCCTGGAGCTGCAGGGCAAGCGGCTGGAGGAGGCGACCATCGTCTGTCTCGGCGCCGGTGCCGCCGGCGTCGCCTCCATGCGCCTGCTGGTGGCCCTGGGGGCGCAGAAGAGCAACATCTTCATGGTGGACCGCAAGGGGGTGATCCATACCGGTCGCCAAGGTCTGCCCAACCACAAGTTCGCCTTCGCGGTGGACACCGACAAGCGCACCCTGGCCGACGCCATGGAGGGGGCCGACGTCTTCATCGGCGTCTCCGGCCCGGACCTGGTGACCCCCGCCATGCTGGCCAGCATGGCGCCGCGGCCGGTGGTGTTCGCCCTCTCCAACCCCGATCCGGAGATCGCCCCCGAGGTGGCGCGCGGGGTCCGTGACGACCTGATCATGGCCACCGGCCGCAGCGACTACCCCAACCAGGTGAACAACGTCCTCGGTTTCCCCTTCATCTTCCGGGGCGCCCTCGACGTCTGTGCCCGCTCCATCACCCAGTCCATGCACATCGCCGCGGTGGAGGCGCTGCGCCGGCTGGCCAAGGAGCCGGTGCCGCCGGAGGTGCTGGAGAGCTACGGCGTGGAACAGATGGCCTTCGGACCCGACTACATCATCCCCACCCCCCTCGATCCGCGGCTGATGGACTTCGTCGCCCCCGCGGTGGCCTGTGCCGCAGTGGAGGCCGGGGTCGCCCGGCGCCCCTATCCCGACCACTACCCCCCCTGCGGGGGGTGAGATCGCCGGCCCGCGGGTGGCCGGGGCGGACGCGAACCGGATCTTGGCGGTTGCCGCCGAGGCGCCATATCCCGCCTCTCGGGGCGCCGCGGAAAGCGCCAGAACCTGACGGCCTGTCAAAGGCCGACTGACTGCTATACTCACTCCAGCATACCAACAAGAATCGGCCATGGAGGACGAGAGATGAGGAAGATCGCCATCATCGGCGCGGGGCGGGTGGGCGAGTCCACCGCCCAGTTCATCGCCGAGGCGGAGCTGTGCGAGCAGGTGGCCCTGGTGGATATCCGCGAAGGCGCCGCCGCGGGTGCCGCCCTCGACATCCAGGAGTCGGCGGCCCTGTTCGGCTTCGACACGCGGGTGGTTGGCGATACCGACATGGGTATCATCGAGGGGGCGGAACTGGTGGTCATGACCGCCGGCGTGCCGCGCAAGCCCGGCATGTCCCGCTCCGACGTGCTCGACACCAACCTGGCGGTGGTCCGTTCGGTGGTGGAGCAGATGTCCCGCTGTTGCGCCGATGCCATGCTGGTGATGGTCACCAACCCGGTGGACGTGCTCACCTACCAGGCGTGGAAGATGAGCGGCCTGCCGCGGCGCAAGGTGTTCGGGCTCTCCGGGGTGCTGGATGCCGCCCGCATGGCCACCTTCGTCGCCCTCGAGACCGGTTTCTCCACCAAGGACATCACCGCCATGGTGCTGGGCGGTCACGGTGATGCCATGGTCCCCCTGCCCCGCTACACCACCATCCGCGGCATCCCCGTCGACCACTTCCTCGACCGGGAGACCATCGACCGCATCAACCAGCGCACCCGCCAGGGGGGTGCCGAGATCCTCGCCCTCAAGAAGACCTCCAGCGCGTACGGCGCGCCCGCCGCGGCGATCGCCGAGATGGTCAGTGCGGTGGTGCACAACCGTCGCCAGATCCTCCCCTGCGTCTCGCTGCTCGACGGCGAGTACGGCCTGCGTGACATCGCCATGGGGGTACCGGTGATCCTCGATTCCAGTGGCGTCTCCCGCGTGATCGAACTGGAGCTGACCGCCGAGGAGGCGGCCGCCTTCAGTGCCTCTGCGGCCGGTGTGCGGGCCGACCTGGATCGCATCGCCGAGTGATCACCTCCCTCTCCGGAGCGGCGGCCGGGTCCCGCCGTCACCCCCCCATGGAGAACGGAAACGCCCATGAGCGAAAAACACGTCACTCTTCATGATCCCGATCTGCCGGAGCCGGTGGAACTGCCGGTGGTGGAGGGGAGCATCGGACCCGAGGCGGTGGACGTGGTCTCCCTCTACCGTCGCACCGGCAAGTTCGCCTACGATCCCGGCTTCCTCTCCACCGCCTCATGCACCAGCCGCATCACCTTTATCGACGGCGACGAGGGGATCCTGCTCTACCGCGGATATCCCATCGAGCAGCTCGCGGAGCAGAGCTCCTTTCTCGAGGTGGCCTACCTGCTTTTGTACGGCGAACTCCCCTCGAGGGAGGTGCTGGAGGCCTTCGAGGAGATGATCCTCCACCACACCATGATCAACGAGAACCTCAAGAGGTTCTACAGCGGCTTCTACCACAACGCCCATCCCATGGCAGTGATGATGGGGGTGGTCGGTTCCCTCTCCGCCTTCTATCACGACGCCACCGACGTCAACGATCCGCGCCACCGGGAGATCAGCGCCCACCGCCTGATCGCCAAGACCCCGACCATCGCCGCCAGCTCCTACAAGCACTCCATCGGCGAACCCTTCATCTACCCGCGCAACGATCTCGGCTACTGCGGCAACCTGCTGCACATGATGTTCGCGGTGCCGTGCGAGGCGTACGAGGTGGATCCCCTGGCGGAGAAGGCGCTGGACATCCTCTTCATGCTCCACGCCGACCACGAACAGAACGCCTCCACCGCCACCGTGCGCCAGGTGGGGTCGTCGGGGGCCAACCCCTTCGCCTGTGTCGCCGCCGGCATCGCCTCCCTGTGGGGGCCGGCCCACGGCGGCGCCAACGAGAAGGTGCTCGACATGCTGGAGGAGATGGGGGACGTCTCCGCCATCCCCCGTTACCTGGCGCGGGCCAAGGACCGGGACGACCCCTTCCGCCTGATGGGATTCGGCCACCGGGTCTACAAGAACTACGATCCGCGTGCGCGCATCATCCGCCGGGTGTGCCACCAGGTGCTGGAGAAGCTGGGCGACCCCCACGATCCCCTCTTCGAGCTGGCCATGCGGCTGGAGGAGGTGGCCCTCTCCGACGACTACTTCGTGGAGCGCAAACTCTACCCCAACGTCGACTTCTACTCGGGGATCATCTACCGTGCCCTGGGGATCCCGGTGAAGATGTTCACGGTGATGTTCGCGGTCGCCCGTACCGTCGGCTGGGTGGCCCACTGGATGGAGATGCTCTCCGACCCCCATCATCGCATCGGCCGGCCGCGCCAGGTCTATACCGGGGCCCGCCGCCGGGACTATGTCCCCCTGGAGCGGCGGGAGGGGTGATGGAGGGGGCGGGATCGCCCGGCCGCCGCCTCCGATGGGGCGCGCTGGTATTCGCCGTGTTGTCGGGGACGGCGCCGGTGGTCCGGGCCGATGTCCCCCTCTGGGAGCTGGGCGCGGGCCTGGCCGGTCTCTCCGCCCCCGACTATCGTGGTGCGGAGGAGTCGTCGGTCCATCTCGCCCCCTTTCCCTACCTCATCTACCGGGGCGAGCGGCTGCGGGTGGAGCGCACCTCGGTGCGCGGAATCCTGCTGGAGGGGGAGCGCTACGAGCTGGACATGAGCTTCTACGGCGCGCCGCCGGTGGACTCCGCCGGCAACAGCGCCCGTGCCGGAATGGAGGATCTGGACACCACGGTGGAGGCGGGTCCCGCCCTCAACTTCTACCTGCAACGGGATGCCGGCCGGGGGCGCGAGCTGAAGCTCAGTCTGGCGGTGCGGGCGGCGGTGGCGGTCTCCCTGCAAGCGGCGCCGCGGGACGTGGGGTGGCTGGTCCAGCCGCGCATCCAGTACCGCTGCCGCGACGACTGCGGGCGGGGCTGGGATTTCAAGGCGACGGTGGGCCCGTGGTTCGGCTCCCGCCGCTATCACCAGTACTACTACGGGGTCCCCGAGTCGGCCGCCACTGGCGAGCGACCCGCCTGGGATGCCCTGGCCGGCTACGGGGGGTTCGGTCTCGCCCTCAAGGCGAGCCGCCGTTTTCCCCACGCCTGGTTCGGCCTCTACCTGCGCTACGACGATCTGCACGGGGTGGCCTACGAGGAGAGCCCCCTGTTCCGGTCGCGAGGGGCCTTCACGGTGGGGGCGGCGCTCGCCTGGGTCTTCCGGGAGTCGGAACGGCAGGTGCCGGGGCTGCGCTAGCAGGATGTTGAAAAAGGCCGTCCTGGCCATTTTCGACGCCGGAAGCCGAAAATGCGATTTCCGGCTTCCTCACGTTTTCAATGATCTTTCGTCATTGAAAACGGCGGTGCATCCATGCACCGCGGCACAGGCTGCCGAAAAAGGGTGTTTTTCAACAGCCTGCTGGCAGCTTGTCGGACTCCAGGCCGAAGGTCACTCTGCCCCGAGAGGCGGGAAGGCACGCCCGGGGGTTGCGTCACGCCGCGGGAGCAGCGTGAAGAGGGGAAGGCGGGGATGGAGCCGTCTCCGGCTCAGGCCATGCTGATCAGCAGGATGACGAAGAGGATCACCGCGCCGAGGGGGAGCATGAGCCCCTTCCAGTCCTTCTCCGCCTGGCGCGACTGCTCGAGGGTGGCCTTCACGCCGGGCCACATCCAGAACAGGACCAGCAGCACGCCGGCGCCGAGCAGCAGTTTCTCCCAGGTAGCCATCGGATCCATGGATCACTTCTCCTGCGGCGGGGGGGCGCCGTCGTCGGTGTCGTCGGTATCGTCCTTGCGGCTGCCGTCGCCCGTCTCGTCGTCATCGTCGTAGAAGTTCTCCTCCTCCTCGATACGATCCAGCTCCTCCTCCATCTCCTCGTCGGTGAGGGGGCGGTAATCGGACGGGGGCGTGAAGACCTCCGGCTCGTGTTCGGCCTCTCCGGTGGCGGCGGCGGTCGCGGTGGCGGGATGGATGGTCCGCTCCTCCTCTTCCTCTTCATCTTCCTCATCCTCCTCCCCCTCCGTCTTGCGCTGGTAGAAGCGGGAGAAGAGCAGCCCCACCTCGAAGAGCGCCCACATGGGGATCGCCAGCAGGGTCTGGGAGATGACGTCGGGCGGGGTGAGGAGCATGCCGATGACGAAGGCGGCGACGATGATGTAGGGGCGCATGCGCGCCAGCCGGGCCGGCGTGGTGATGCCGCTCCAGACCGCGATCACCGTGGCGATGGGCACTTCGAAGGCGAGGCCGAAGGCGAAGAAGATGGTGAGGACGAAGTCCAGGTACTTGTTGATGTCGGTCATCATCGCCACCCCTTCCGGGGTGACGCTGGTGAAGAAACCGAATACCAGGGGGAAGACCACGAAATAGGCGAAGGCCATCCCCAGGTAGAAGAGGAAGATGCTGCTCACCAGGATCGGCAGCGCCAGCCGCCGTTCGTGACGGTAGAGACCGGGGGCGACGAAGGCCCACATCTGGTGGAGGATCACCGGCATGGCCAGGAAGATGGAGGCCACCATGGTGAGCTTGAAGGGTGTGAGGAAGGGGGAGGCCACCTCGATGGCGATCATCTGGCTCCCCTCCGGCAGATGGGCCATGAGGGGACCGGCGATGAAGGTGTAGATCTCGTTGGCGAAGGGGAAGAGGCCGAGGAAGATCAGCAGCACCGCCAGCACCATGCGCAGCAGGCGGTCGCGCAGCTCGAGCAGATGGGAGAGGAAGGGCTGTTCCTGATCCTCCCCGGGGGCCGCGGGCTGGGAACTCATCGCTGGACGGGCTCTCCGCCTTCAGTGCCGCCTGCAGGCGCCCCCTTGCCCTCGCTGGTCGACGGAGGGGAAGAAGAGGGTTCGGCATCCCCCTCCTGCAGCCCGCTCTTCACCTCTTCCACCGTCTCGCGGGTGGTCTCGATGATCTCGTGCATGGGGTTGGCACTCTTCTGCTGCTCAAGGATCTTCTTCAACTCCTCGGCCGCCAGCTCACGGTCGATATCCGCCTTCACGTCGCTGAGGAACCGCCGCGCGCGGCCGGCCCACGCCCCGAGCTGGCGGGCGACGCGGGGCAGGCGCTCCGGGCCGATGACCAGCAGGGCCACCAGCATGATCATGGAGAGTTCCCAGAAGCCGATATCGAACATGGCGGGTCAGACCGGGGCCGCTCAGGCCTTCTCCTTCTCCTTGGTCGCCTCGCCCTCGATGACGGTGGAGTTCTTCTCCTCGAGCTGCTTCTCTGCCGGTGCCTGCTCCTCCTCCCGCATCGCCTTCTTGAAGCCGCGGATGGCGCCGCCCAGGTCGGCGCCCACGTTGCGCAGCTTCTTGGTGCCGAACAGCAGCAGCACGATGCCGAGGATGATGACCAACTGCCAGATACTGATTCCGCCCATGATCGCTTCTCCAGACTGTCGGACGGCCCGCTCACCGCCCGTGAATGTCGCTCGAGGGCCGCATCGGCCCCCGTTTCAGATCTTGGAACGCCGCGGGGCGTTCCGGTTTCCCCCTCAGAAGCCGGGGAGGTCTTCTCCGCCCAGCAGGTGGCAGTGGAGGTGGGGCACCTCCTGACCGCCCCCGGGGCCGGTGTTGATGATGGTCCGGAAGCCCTCCTCCAGCCCCGCCTCCCGGGCCAGCCGGGGCAGCAGCCGAAGCATGGCGCCGGCCAGCGCCTCGTCCGCCGTCTCCAGCACCTCGAGGCTCTCGATGTGGCGGCGCGGGATCAGCAGCAGGTGGACCTTCGCCTTGGGGGCGATGTCGCGGAAGGCGACGAACCGCTCGTCCTCGTAGACCTTGTCGGCCGGGATCTCGCCCGCGGCGATGCGGCAGAAGATGCAGTCGCTCATTTCTCGCTCCTCGCGGCCTTCTCCTCCAGCCCGGAGAGGCCGAAGCGTCGCTCCAGCTCCGCCAGTACCTCGCGGTGGCCGAGGCCGAAGTGGCTGAGCATCACCAGGGTGTGGAACCAGAGGTCCGCAGTCTCGTAGATCAGGTGGTCCGGCTCCCCGTCCTTGGCGGCGAGCACCGTTTCGGTGGCCTCTTCGCCCACCTTCTTGAGAATGGCGTCCAGCCCCTTGTGGTGCAGTCGCGCCACGTAGGAGCTGTCGGGGTCGGCCCCCTTGCGACTCTCCAGTACCTCCTGCAGACGCTCCAGTATATCACTCATGGCGGAAATCCGGTTGGGGAGGCGGCTGTCGCCTCACTTGCGGTAGATGGCATCGGGGTCCTTGAGGACCGGCTCCACCTCGGCCCAGTCGTCCCCCTCCAGGCGGCGGAAGAAGCAACTGTGGCGCCCGGTGTGGCAGGCGATCCCCCCCCTCTGCTCGACGGTGAGCAGGATCACGTCCCGGTCGCAGTCGGTGCGGATCTCGTGTACCACCTGCTGGTGGCCCGACTCCTCCCCCTTGTGCCAGAGGCGCTGGCGGGAGCGGGAAAAGTAGACGGCGTGGCCGCTCTCGGCGGTCAGGCGCAGCGCCTCCCGGTTCATCCACGCCACCATCAGGATGGTGCCGGTACCCTTCTCCTGGGCGATGGCGGGCACCAGCCCCGCCTCGTTCCAGCGGATCGCATCCAGCCACTTCCCGCTCACAGTCTCACCTCGATGCCCCGCGCGGCCATGTACTCCTTGGCCTCGCGGATGGAGTACTCGCCGAAATGGAAGATGGAGGCGGCCAGCACCGCATCGGCCCCCCCCTCGGTCACCCCCTCGGCCAGGTGCTGCAGGTTGCCCACCCCGCCGGAGGCGATCACCGGAATCCCCACCGCGTCGACCACCGCCCGGGTCAGCTCCAGATCGAAGCCGATCCGGGTGCCGTCCCGGTCCATGCTGGTGAGGAGGATCTCGCCGGCGCCGAAGGCCTCCATCTTCCTCGCCCACTCCACCGCGTCGATGCCGGTGGGCTTGCGGCCACCGTGGGTGAAGATCTCCCAGCGGGAGGGCTCCCCCTCACCGCTCACCCGCTTGGCGTCGATCGCCACCACGATGCACTGGGAGCCCACCTTCGACGAGGCCTCCCTGACCAGCTCCGGGTTGAAGACCGCCGCCGTGTTGATGGCCACCTTGTCGGCCCCGGCGTTGAGCATGCGCCGGATGTCCTCGACGGCGCGGATGCCACCGCCCACGGTAAGGGGGATGAAGACCTGGGAGGCCACCTCCTCCACCACGTGGACCATGGTCTCGCGCTCCTCGTGGCTGGCGGTGATGTCGAGGAAGGTGATTTCGTCGGCCCCCTCGCGGTCGTAGCGGCGGGCCACCTCCACCGGATCGCCGGCGTCGCGGATCTCGACGAACTTCACCCCCTTGACCACCCGGCCGTGATCCACGTCGAGACAGGGGATGATGCGCTTGGCCAGTCCCATCGCCTCAATCGCCCGTCAGCTCGTCGGCCAGCCGCTGGCCCTCGGCGAAGTCGAGGGTGCCCTCGTAGATGGCACGGCCGGTGATGGCGCCGATGATCCCCTCCTCGGCCACGGCGCAGATGGCGCGCACGTCATCGAGGGTGGTGATGCCGCCGGAGGCGATCACCGGGATGTTGATGGCGCGGGCCAGTTCGGCGGTCGACTCCACGTTGAGCCCCTGCATCATGCCGTCGCGAGAGATGTCGGTGAAGATGATCGCCTCCACCCCGTCGCGCTCGAAGTGGCGCGCCATGTCGATCACGTCGTGGTTGGAGAGCTTGGACCAGCCGTCGATCGCCACCTTGCCGTTCCTGGCATCCAGGCCGACGATGATGTGGCCGGGAAACTCCAGGCAGAGGTCGTTGACGAAGTGAGGGGCGTTGACCGCCTTGGTGCCGATGATCACGTACTGGACCCCCGCATCCAGGTAGGTCTGCACCGTATCCTCGTCGCGGATGCCGCCGCCCACCTGCACGGGGAGGTCGGGGAACCGCTCGCAGATGGCGTGGATCACCTCGGCGTTGACCGGACGCCCCTCGAAGGCGCCATTGAGATCCACCAGGTGGAGGCGCCGGGCGCCGGCGTCCACCCAGCGTTGGGCCACCTCCACGGGGTTGTCGGAGAAGACAGTGACGTCGTCCATCTTCCCCTGGCGCAGGCGCACGCACTTGCCGTCCTTCAGATCGATGGCAGGTATCAACAGCATGATGGCTTCCTCGTCGCTACGGATGGAGAGTCGGGGCGGGTGCCCTCGACAGGGTGTCGGCTCGTCCCACGGAGAAGGTCTTTCCACATCCTGTCAAGGGGCCTGGCCGTCCCAGCGCATGAAGTTCTCCAGCAGGGTGAGCCCCGCCTGCTGGCTCTTCTCCGGGTGGAACTGCACGGCGAACAGGTTATCCCGGGCACAGGCGGAGACGAACTCGAGGCCGTATCGGGTGGTGCCCGCCACCACCGACGGGTCGTCGGCGCGCACGTAGTAGCTGTGCACGAAATAGAAGCGCGCCTGGTCGGGGATGCCCCGCCACAGGGGGTGGGGCGAGCACTGATGCACCTGGTTCCAGCCCATGTGGGGGATCTTCAGGCGGGTGCCGTCTCCCCCCTTCATGTCGGAGGGGAAGCGGTGGACACTGCCGGGCAGCAGCCCCAGTCCGGCGGTGCCGCCATCCTCCTCGCTCTGCTCCATGAGCGCCTGCAGCCCCAGGCAGATGCCGAGGAAGGGGCGGTTGCGCACCACCTCGCCGAGCAGGGTGTCGAGCCCCCGCTCGCGCAGGGCGCGCATGGCGTCGCCCATCGCCCCCTGGCCGGGGAAGACGATGCGGTCGGCGGCACGGATGGCCCCCGGGTCGGCGGAGACGATGACCCGTGCCTCGGGCGTCACGTGCTCGAGCGCCTTGGCCACGGAGCGCAGGTTGCCCATGCCGTAGTCGATGACGATTACCGAAGACATCACAGAGGGTATCCGGAGATGCTGCAGGCAGCCGGTTCAGAGGCTCCCCTTGGTGGATGGGACGGCGCCGCCGAGGCGCGGGTCGGCAGAGGCCGCCTCGCGCAGGGCGCGGCCGAAGGCCTTGAAGAGCGTCTCGGCGATGTGGTGGGCGTTCTCCCCCTGCAGGTTGTCCACGTGCAGGGTGGCGGGGACGTGGTTGACGAACCCCTGGAAGAACTCGCGGATCAGCTCCAGATCGAACTCCCCCACCCGATCGCGGGGAAACTCCACCCGCCAGGCGAGGCCGGGCCGCCCCGAGAAGTCGATCACCACCCGCGAGAGCGCCTCGTCGAGGGGCACGTAGGCGTGGCCGTAGCGACGGATGCCCGCCTTGTCGCCCAGCGCCCGGGCCACCGCCTGGCCGAAGGTGATGCCGGTATCCTCCACCGTGTGGTGGGCGTCGATGTGCAGATCGCCCTCGGCCTCGATCTCCATGGAGATCATGCCGTGGCGTGCCACCTGCTCCAGCATGTGGTCGAGGAATCCCACCCCCGTTGCGATCCGCGCGCTGCCGTCGCCATCCAGATCGATGGCCACCCGGATGCGGGTCTCGCGGGTGTCCCGGGATACTTGTGCTTTGCGTGTATTCATATAAGATGTGGAACAGGTCTGGAGAAGCTTGAAAGCCCTTCATCGGCGGCGGGCTGCTGCCGCTATTAAATACTGTGAGGGTTGACGGAATCAAGCGGATTCGGCCGCGGGCTGCCAGGGGGGGAGCGAGAGGGCTCGCGGCGGGCCGGCCGAGGATCACCAGAATCAAAATAACATCATGATATGGCAGGCATTTTTTGGGTGCCTGGACCTTTGAGTGACGATCGGGGTCCACGGTGGGTGGTGGCATCCATCGAAGGATGGGCGACGGTGAGATCGCCCGGCCGGGCGGACCCGGGTGTCGGTGAGGCCTGCGGGAAGGCGTGAGGACGCCGTTTTTTTCGCAGGAGAGACGAGAGACAGAGGGAGGGCCGGCAACCGCGGGAGGGACCGCGCGGCGGACCGGTGCGGCGATGCCGAAAGACAGTGACCAGAAAGTGGTCAACCTTGCCGGTATCAAGGTTGCCTGCAACAATTGCGCGCTCCATCAGATCTGCCTGCCCATCGGCCTCGATCGCCGCGACCTGGAGAAGCTGGAGGAGATCATCCGCCGCCAGCGCCCCCTCAAGCGGGGCGAGCACCTGTTCCGTCAGGACGACGAGTTCCACGCCGTCTATGCGGTGCGTTCCGGCTCCCTCAAGACCTACACCCTCACCAGCGACGGCAACGAGCAGATCTCCGGTTTCTACCTGCCGGGAGAGCTGGTGGGCCTGGACGCCATCGGTCTCGGCCGCCATCCCAGCTCCGCCCGGGTGCTGGAGACGGCCAGCTTCTGCGAGATCCCCTTCGACCAGCTCGAGGAGCTGAGCGGCATCCTCCCCAGCCTGCGCCATCAGCTCCTCGGTCTGATGAGCAAGGAGATCTTCTGCGACGAGACCATGCTCATGGTGCTGGGCAAGAACTCCGCCGAGTCGCGGCTGGCCACCTTCCTGCTCAATCTCTCCAACCGTTTCCGCGACCGCGGCTTCTCGCCGGTGGAGTTTCGTCTCCACATGTCCCGCAACGACATCGGCAACTATCTGGGGCTCGCCGTGGAGACGGTCAGCCGTCTCTTCACCCGTTTCCAGGAACAGGGACTCCTGGAGGCGAAGGGCAAGCACATCCGTCTGCGCGACCTGGAGGCCCTTCGACAGGTGGCCCGCCTGCCGGACAAGATGCCGCCGCGTCGCGGTTTCGGCG
>JALTLT010000041.1 GCA_027001815.1 Gammaproteobacteria bacterium
GGGCATGAGCTGGTAGCCGCCGTTCTCCCGGATCGCCACCGAGACCTCCGACTCGGGGTCGTGCATGTCGCCGAACAGGCGGGCGCTGGTGGGGCAGGCGAGGACGCAGGCGGGCTTGCGTTCCGCCTCCGGCAACGAGGTGTCGTAGATGCGGTCGACACACAGGGTGCACTTCTTCATCACCTTCTGCTTCTCGTCCAGCTCGCGGGCGCCGTAGGGGCAGGCCCAGGAACAGTACTTGCAGCCGATGCACTTGTCGTAGTCCACCAGGACGATGCCGTCCTCCTCCCGCTTGTAGCTGGCGCCGGTCGGACAGACCGGCACGCAGGGTGGCTCCTCGCAGTGGAGGCAGCTCTTGGGGAAGTGGACCGTCTCGGTATTGGGGTACTCCCCCACCTCGAAGGTCTGCACCCGGTTGAAGAAGGTGCCGGTGGGGTCCTTGTCGTAGGCGTGCAGGTCGCACAGCGGACCGGCGGGGCCGGAGGTGTTCCACTGCTTGCAACTGGTCACGCAGGCGTGACAGCCGACACAGACGTTTAGATCGATTACCAGGGCCAGTTGGGTCATGACTTTCTGCTCCGGCCCGCGAAGTAGGCGAGCCACGATTTGCGTTTCGGTTCCCCGGGGTAGGGCCTGATCGGGTCGAACTGCGGGAAGGTGCGGGGCTCCTCGCCCTCTTCGGCCCTGTAGACGCGCACCCGCACGTCGTACCAGCCGGCCTGGCCGGTGACCGGGTCGGAGTTGGAGACGTGCTCGCCGGCGGCGTGGGCCGGCAGCTCCTCGGAGATGAGGTGGTTGAGGAGGAAGCCCTGCTGCGACTCGTTGGCCCGCGGGGTGAGGTTCCAGGCGCCCGCCGCCTTGCCGATGGCGTTCCAGGTCCAGACCGTGCCCGGCTCCACCGCCTCGGAGAAACGGCACATGCAGCGCACCTTGCCCCACTGGGACTCCACCCACACCCAGTCGCCGTCGGCAATCCCCTGGCGCTCGCCCAGCGAGGGGTGCATGTAGAGATAGTTGTAGGCGTGGATCTGGCGCAGCCAGGCGTTCTGCGAGTCCCACGAGTGGTACATGGCCATGGGGCGTTGGGTCACCGCGCTGAGGGGGTAGCGGTTCTTGTCGGTGAGCTGCGCCTCCAGCGGCTCGTAGTAGAAGGGCAGGGGATCGAAGTAGGTCTCGATACGCGAGCGCAGCCGTTCCGGGGGGCGGCGGCTGTCCAGCGCCCGCCCCTGGGCGGCGAGCCGGAACTTCTGCAGTACCTCGGAGTAGATGTGGATGTTGATCGGCTCCGCGTAACGGGTTAGACCGTGCTCCTGGGCCCACTCCAGGTAGCCCTGGTTCCAGTTGCGCATGTACTGGAACGACTTGGGCAGGTGGTAGTGGAAGACGCAGTTGTTCTTCTCGTACATCTCCCACTGGCTGGGGTTGGGCTCCCCCTTCATGAATTTCTCGCCCCCCTTGCCGCGCCAGCCGGCCAGGAAACCGATGCCGGAGCCGGGGGAGGTCTCGAAATTGACCACGAAATCGGGATAGTCGCGGAACTTGCGGGAGCCGTCCTCGTTGACGAAGGCGGGCAGTTTCAGGCGCGAGCCCAGCTCGATCAGCACCTCCTGGAAGGGTTTGCACTCCCCCAACGGTTCCACCACCGGGATGCGCACCGAGTCCACCGGCCCGTCGTACTCGGAGATGGGCCGGTCGAGCATCGACATCACGTCGTGACGCTCCAGGTAAGTGGTGTCGGGCAGCACCAGGTCGGCGAAGGCGGTCATCTCCGACTGGAAGGCGTCGCACACAACCAGGAAGGGGATCCTGTACTCGCCCTGCTCGTCCCGGTCGTTGAGCATCCGCCGTACCTCCTCGGTGTTCATGGCGGAGTTCCAGGCCATGTTGGCCATGAAGATCATCAGGGTGTCGATGCGGTAGGGATCGCCCCGCCAGGCGTTGGTGATGACGTTGTGCATCAGGCCGTGCACCGACAGGGGATACTCCCAGGAGAAGGCCTTGTCGATGCGCACCGGTTCGCCCTGCTCGTCCACGAAGAGGTCGTCCGGGTCCGCCGGCCAGCCGAGCGGCATGCCGTTGAGCGGGGTCTCCGGCCGTACGTCGTCCGGCCCCGTGGGAGGCTTGGCGCAGGGGGGGATCGGCCTCGGGAAGGGCGCCTTGTGGCGGAACCCGCCCGGCCGGTCGATGGTGCCCAGCAGCGACATGAGGACGGAGAGGGCGCGGATGGCGTGGAAGCCGTTGGAGTGGGCCGCCAGCCCGCGCATGGAGTGGAATGCCACCGGGTTGCCGGTCACCGTCTGGTGCTCGTTGCCCCACACGTCGGTCCAGGCGATCGGCAGCTCGATCTTCTGGTCGCGGGCGACGATGCCCATCTCGTGGGCCAGGCGGCGGATGGTGGCGGCCGGGATACCGGTGATGTTCTCCGCCCATTCGGGGGTGTACTGCGCCACCCGCTCCTTGAGGAGCTGGAAGGCGGGCTTCACCGGCGTCCCGTCCTCCAGGGTGAAGCTGCCCAGCAGGTAGGGATCGGCTCCGGGAGTGTGGGTGGAGATCGGCCGGTCCAGTTCCCGGTCCCACCAGAGCTTGTTCTGGGGGTCGAAGCACCCCTCCTCCGGGGGCACCTCGAAACGGACGAACATGCCGTGTTCCGGATTGCCCTCGTCCAGGTTGACCAGCTCGGCGGCGTTGCTGTACTGGACCAGAAAGTCGCGGTCGTAGAGACCGGTCTCGATGATCTCGTGGATCAGCGCCAGCAGCAGCGCCCCGTCGGTACCCGGCTTGATGGGCACCCACTCGTCGGCGATGGCCGAGTAGCCGGTGCGCACCGGATTGATGGAGATGAACTTGCCGCCCTGGCGCTTGAACTTCGAGAGGGCGATCTTCATCGGATTGGAGTGGTGATCCTCGGCGGTGCCGATCATGATGAAGAGTTTGGCCCGGTCCAGGTCGGGACCACCGAATTCCCAGAAGGAGCCGCCGATGGTGTAGATCATGCCGGCGGCCATGTTGACCGAGCAGAAGCCGCCGTGGGCCGCGTAGTTGGGGGTGCCGAACTGCTTGGCGAACAGGCCGGTCAGGGCCTGCATCTGGTCCCTTCCGGTGAACAGGGCGAACTTCTTCGGATCGCTCTCGCGGATCTTCGCCAGCCGCTCCTCGAGGATGGCGAAGGCCTCCTCCCAGGAGATCTCCTTGAACTTCCCGTCACCGCGGGCGGCGCCCGACTTGCGCAGCAGCGGCCGGGTGAGGCGGGCCGGCGAGTACTGCTTCATGATCCCGGAGGAGCCCTTGGCGCAGATCACCCCCTTGTTGAGCGGATGGTCCGGGTTGCCCTGGATGTAGCGCACCTCTCCGTCCCGGAGGGTGACGCGGATGCCGCAGCGGCAGGCACACATATAGCAGGTGGTGTTCTTCACCTCGATGCTGGAACCTTCCGGCGGCTTGATCGGGTCGTGGAGAGGGGGCGTGCTGCTCATGGGGCGGGTTTCCTGATCTAACTGATAGTGAGAATAATTTACCGTTTTGCGCAGTTATTGTGCCAATCAACAATTTTAAGACAACCATAAAATAATAATTTACTAATAAATCTTTTTGTCACGCCGGCCTGCCGGTGTTCCGGCGGGGTTAATTTTAGTCAATAAAATTCATGTCGTTAGAAAAAAAAGCCAGTCCATTCAAGAAAATAAGTTTCGCTTATGGCTGCTAAAGATAAAACTGTTTTGCTTTCCTCGTACAAATAACTATGTTTATGCAACCCGATTATGGCTCGGTTCGCCCCTCGCGGCGGATCGGCTGCCGGATCCGCGCACCTGGTTCTTCGGGCGCAGCGGCTACCGCCCACCACGATCCCGAGAGAGAAGGAGTACCATGTCCAAGCTAGTCAATCCGCATGGGGGAGGGGAACTCAAGCCCCTGCTGTTAGAGGGTGAGGAACTGGAGGCGGAGAAGGCCCGCGCCGCCACTCTGCCTCAGGTCCGGATGTCTTCCCGGGAGACCGGCGACGTCATCATGATGGGTATCGGCGGATTCACGCCGCTCGAGGGCTTCATGACCCATGCCGACTGGCAGGGCGTGTGCGATGGCTACCGCATGGCCAACGGCCTCTTCTGGCCCATCCCGGTCACTCTCTCCACCGACAAGGCGACCGCCGACGGCATCCAGATGGGCGCCGACGTGGCGCTGGTGGACGACGAGTCCGGCGAGATCATGGCCACCATGAAGGTGACCGAGAAATACTCCATCGACAAGGCCCACGAGTGCATGCAGGTCTACAAGACCACCGACATCGAGCATCCGGGCGTCAAGATGGTGATGGAGCAGGGCGAGATCAATCTGGCCGGTCCCATCAAGGTGCTCTCCCAGGGTGGTTTCCCCGAGAAGTACGGCGAGCTGTTCATGACCCCGGCGCAGACCCGCGCCGAGTTCGAGAAGCGCGGCTGGTCCACCGTCGCCGCCTTCCAGACCCGCAACCCGATGCACCGTTCCCACGAGTACCTGGCCAAGATCGCCATCGAGACCCTCGACGGTGTCCTGATCCACTCGCTGCTCGGCAAGCTGAAGCCCGGTGACATCCCCGCGGAGGTGCGGGCCCGTGCCATCGATACCCTGTGCAAGAACTACTTCGTGGATAATACCGTGATCCAGGCCGGTTATCCCCTGGACATGCGTTACGCCGGTCCCCGCGAGGCACTGCTGCACGCCCTGTTCCGCCAGAACTACGGCTGTTCGCACCTCATCGTCGGTCGCGATCACGCCGGCGTGGGCGACTACTACGGGCCCTTCGATGCGCATCACATCTTCGATGAGATTCCCGAAGGTTCCCTGGAGACCCAGCCGCTGAAGATCGACTGGACCTTCTGGTGCAACAAGTGCGAGGGCATGGCCTCCATGAAGACCTGCCCCCACGACGCCGAGGATCGGCTCCTGCTGTCCGGTACCAAGCTGCGCAAGGCCCTCTCCGAGGGCGCCGAGGTGCCTGACCACTTCAGCCGTCCCGAGGTGCTTGAGATCCTGCGCGAATACTACGCCAGCCTCAAGGACGACGAGAAAGTCGAAGTCAAGCTCACCGGCCATTCGGCCAAGTAAGGCGACTTCCAATGCCGCCGGCGACGGCCGGCGGTCTGTTAACCGCGGTAAACCGTAATCGTTAGGAGAGAAAAAATGCCAACGTTTGTACGTACCGACAAGTGCGATGGCTGCAAGGGTCAGGACAAGACCGCCTGCATGTACATCTGCCCGCATGACCTGATGAAGCTGGACAAGGACGGCTCCGAGACCGGTCACGCGATGAAGGCCTTCAACCAGGAACCCGATCAGTGCTGGGAGTGCTACTCCTGCGTCAAGATCTGCCCCCAGCAGGCGATCGAGTGCCGTCACTATGCCGACATCGTGCCCCTGGGCGCTTCCGTGCAGCCGCTGCGTGGCACCGACTCCATCATGTGGACCATCAAGTTCCGCAACGGCAACATGAAGCGGTTCAAGTTCCCCATCCGTACCACCCCCGAGGGTTCCGCCGATCCGACCGTGGGCCTGTCCAACCCCGACAAGTCCAAGCTCGAGGATCCGACCTTCCTGTTCAACGACGATCTGCACTCCTGCGACATGAGCCAGTTCGTCGCCGGCTGAACAGCGGGCCGAGTTTCAGGGAATACAACGTTTCAACAAGCTTTTGAAATGAGAGGTTAAGAACATGTCCGAATACGGATTTGGCAACCCCGAAGTCATCGAGGAAGAGGTCGATATCCTCCTCATCGGTGGCGGTATGGCAGCCTGCGGCGCGGCAGTGGAGATCATGCGCTGGGCCGACGGCACCGACCTGAAGATCAAGCTGGTGGACAAGGCCGCCATGGACCGTTCCGGCGCCGTGGCCCAGGGTCTGTCGGCCATCAACACCTACATGGGCGAGAACGATCCTGCCGATTATGTCCGCA
This sequence comes from Gammaproteobacteria bacterium, assembly GCA_027001815.1. Classification (GTDB taxonomy): domain Bacteria; phylum Pseudomonadota; class Gammaproteobacteria; order JALTLT01; family JALTLT01; genus JALTLT01. The sequence goes on from JALTLT010000041.1 coordinate 5,928, forward strand.
TGGTCCGCACCGACCTGATGGGCATCATCCGCGAAGACCTGGTGTACGACGTCGGCCGTCACGTCGACAGCTCCGTGCACCTCTTCGAGGAGTGGGGCCTGCCGGTCTGGAAACAGCCCGGTGACGAGGGCAAGAAGCTGCCCGAGGGCGGCAAGCCGGTCCGCTCCGGCAAGTGGCAGATCATGATCAACGGCGAGTCCTACAAGTGGATCGTCGCCGAGGCTGCCAAGAAGTCCCTGGGCACCGAGAACATCCAGGAGCGAGTCTTCATCGTCAAGCTGGTGAACGACAAGAACGATCCTGATCGTGTCGCCGGTGCCGTCGGCTTCTCCGTGCGTGAGCACAAGCTGTACGTCTACAAGTTCAAGTGCTGCCTGCTGGTCTGCGGCGGTGCCGTGAACGTCTTCCGTCCCCGCTCCGTTGGCGAGGGTCAGGGCCGTGCCTGGTACCCCGTCTGGAACGCCGGTTCCACCTACGCCATGGCCCTCGAGGCCGGTGCCGAGGGCACCATGCTCGAGAACCGCTTCGTGCCCGCCCGCTTCAAGGACGGTTACGGCCCGGTCGGCGCCTGGTTCCTGCTGTTCAAGGCCAAGGCCATGAACGCCTACGGCGAGGACTACCAGCAGACCAACGCTCACCTGCTGGAGAAGCACAACTACGGCAACCACGCCCATGGCCACGTGATGGGTACCTGCCTGCGCAACCACCTGATGATGGAAGACATGCGCAACGGCAAGGGTCCCATCTTCATGGACACCCCCACCGCCCTGGCCAAGTTGGCCGAGACCATGACTCCGAAGGAGATCAAGCACCTCGAGGCCGAGGCGTGGGAGGACTTCCTCGACATGACCATCGGTCAGTGCGGCGTGTGGGCCGGTGAGAACATCGAGCCCGACAAGAAGATGTCCGAGCTGATGCCCACCGAGCCGTACCTGCTGGGTTCGCACGCCGGCTGCGCCGGTCTGTGGGTCTCCGGTCCCGACGATCTGCCCGGCGTGCCCGAGGACTGGCACTGGGGCTATCGCGGCATGACCACCGTCAAGGGCCTGTTCACCGCCGGTGACGGCGTGGGCGCCTCCGGCCACAAGTTCTCCTCCGGTGCCTTCACCGAGGGTCGCTTCGCCGCCAAGGCGATGGTCAAGTTCGCTCTGGACAACAAGGACTGGACCCCCGAGCTGGATACCGACGTCAGCGAGCTGATCGAGGAGATCTACCGCCCGGTCCGCAACTTCCTGGAGCACAAGGACTACACCACCGCGATCGATGTGAACCCCAACTACATCACCCCGCGGATGCTGCAGTTCCGTCTCCAGAAGATCATGGACGAGTACGTGGGCGGCGTGGCCACCTGGTACCAGACCAACGCCAAGATGATGGAAGTGGCCGAGGCCAAGCTGGAGATGCTGAAGGAAGACTCCCTGAAGATGCGCGCCAAGGACCTGCACGAGCTGCTCCGCGCGTGGGAGAACTACCACCGCATCCTGGCCGCCGAGGCTCACATGAAGCACATCCAGTTCCGTGAGGAGACCCGCTATCCCGGTTACTACTACCGGAGCGACTTCCTGGATCTGGACGACGAGAACTGGCGCTGCTTCGTCAACTCCAAGTACGACCGCAAGACCAAGGAGTGGACGCTGCGCAAGGTTCCCTACGTGCAGCTGATCAAGGACTGAGTCTGACGGCCGCAGGGCCGACGGGCTGAATCCCGATCGAGCCGGGTGTCCCGCGAGGGGCACCCGGTTTTTTTGTGGGTGCGCCCAGCATGGGCGCACCCCTGCGGGTGGAAGTCCCGCCACGAGCTGGTCACGGCGAGTGAAGCGAAGCGCAACTGCGGGAGGGTGACCGACCGTGGGGAGGAAGCGAGGGACGATCGGGGACACCCACATTTTCGGTTGACCCAAAAAAATGGGTGTCCTGGAATCTTCCCGGGATCTCGCGATATGTGGGTGTC
>JALTLT010000042.1 GCA_027001815.1 Gammaproteobacteria bacterium
GGGGGATGGGGAAAGGGGGTGGAACCGGGCCTTTCCTGCCCGCTTCCGGGCCGATCTCCCCTTTTCCCGCGACCTCCGGCCTCGACGAAAGCGGCTACTCTATACCGCACTTCCAGCGATGACAACTATCCCGAATGGAGTAGCGATGGGGACGGAAGGGGCGTTTTTCAAGGAGCTGTCCGTCGGGATCCAGCCGGATCGACCGGATCCCTCGTCACGCCGCCCAGCAGCCTGTTAAGGAATCTCTGATTTATTCAGAGATTGCAAGGGAGCCGGAAATCGCATTTTCGGCTTCCGGCGTTGAAAAAGGCCAGGATGGCCTTTTTCAACATCCTGCTAGACGAGCAGGGTGATGAGGAGCACGATGATCACCAGCTCCACGCCGGCCAGCAACCTCCAGAAAGCGACGGGGTTTCGTTGCAGCAGCGGTTCGCTCTCCCGCCGGGTGAACTCCGGATTGGGATGGCCGAGGTCGTGTACCAGCTCGGAGAGCAGGCCGTAGCGGTCGCCGGGATCGAGGCTCACCGCTCGCTCGATGGCCGCATCCACCCAGATGGGGATCTCCGGAAGGTAGCGCTTCACCGGTACGTAGCGGGGAGGGTTGCGCAGACGGCCCGGTGAGAGGGGTTTGCCATAGGGGAGGCGACCGGTGAACATCTCGTAGGCGATCACCCCCAGGGCGAAGATGTCGGAGCGGGGGGATCCGTTCTCCCCCCGGAAATATTCCGGCGCGGCGTAGTCCAGGGTGCCGAGCATGGGGTTGCGCTCCACGGGAGTGCTGATCTCCTCAATCCCGGCGATCTTGGTGGAGCCGAAATCGATGATCAGTACCCGGCCCGTGGGGTCGACGAGGATGTTCTCCGGCTTCAGGTCACGGTGGACCATCTCCAGACGGTGGAACTGACGCAGCCCGGCGGCGATCTGTTCGATGATGTCGCGCACCTCCACCGGCGAGGGGAGGGGGTGGCTCTCCATCCACTGGCGAAGAGTCTGTCCCTCCACGTATTCGGTGACGTAGTAGAGGAAGCGGCGGCGGCCCACCGGCTCCAGCACCCGCAACACGTGTTCATTCTCGATGCGTCGTCCCACCCACTCCTCGTGCAGGAACTGGTCGATGTACTGGGGATCGTCCTCGAAGTTGACCGATGGGGTCTTGATCACCACCTTGCGACCGCTCTTCACCTCCTGGGCCGCATAGACCTGGGTGCGCTTGCTGGCGTGCAGCTCCCGCAGGATACGGTAACCGTCCAGCACCATGCCCGGCTCCAGGGGTGGGGGGAAGGGGAGTTCGGTGAGCTGACGGTAGAACGCCTCTTCGTCGAGGCTGCCGATGCGTTCGACGCGGATCACCTGGCAACTGGCGTTGTCCTGGCTGCCTGCAGCAAGGGCCAGGGCGACGATCTCGCGAGCCGCCTGCTCCGGGCTCTCACGGAGGCGGACGAGGGTACTCCGCAGTTCGGTCAGGCCGATGAACTCGTGGACTCCATCGGTCGTGAGCAGGAAGGTGTCCCCCTCTTCCACCGGCAGGCTGCGGTAGTCGATATCCAGATGCAGGTCGGCGCCCATGGCCCGACCGAGGAAGGTCTTCTCGCCTGCGCTCCAGGAGGTGTGGTCGCGGGTGAGGCACTCCAGATCCCCCTCGCGGAGCCGGTGGATGCGGGTGTCACCTACATGAAAGAGGTGGGCGGTGCCGGACTTGACGACCAGGGCGGAGAGGGTGGAGAGCATCGCCGCCTCGCGGGCGAAGCGGCTCTGGCTCTGGCTGTAGAGCCAGCGGTTGAGCGCTCCCAGAATCCGCTGTCCGGAGGTCTTGACGGTCCACGATTCCGGCGTGCTGTAATAGTCTGTCAGGAACCCCCGCACGCACGCCTCGGCCGCCTCCCGTCCGCCTTCCGAGCTGCTCACCCCGTCGGAGATCACCGCCGCCACACCCTTGGTGGCGAGCAGCGGCTCGTCGGGTACCCGGATGCCGATGGCGTCGTCGTTGCCAGCCTTGACCCCTGCGTCACTGAACTGGCCGGCGCGGATCTCCAGGGAGAGGTTGGAAGGGGTTTCGCTCTTCACATCGTTCTCATGTGACGTCGATCATCTGTACGGTACCATCCGGGAGTACTTCCGCCATCTGTCCCGACGGCTCCTCCATGAAGAAAGCGATGAGCGCCAGCGTCACCAGTGCGGCCCCGGCGATCACCAGAAAGAATATCTGTGGTGAGACGAAGGAGAGTACGGTCAGGAAAGAGACTGCGCCGACGCTGCCATAGGCGCCTGCCATGCCGGCGATCTGGCCGGTGAGACGGCGCTTGATGAGGGGTACCATGGCGAATACCGCTCCTTCGCCCGACTGGACGAAGAAGGAGCAGGCCATGGTGACGGCCACCGCCAGGAAGATGGGCCACCGGCCGTCGACCTGGGAGAGGGCGAGATAGCCGAGAATCAGGCCTCCGATCAGGATCATCAGGCTCATCTTGCGTCCGAACCGGTCGCTGAACCAGCCTCCGCTCGGACGGGCGACCAGGTTCATGAAGGCGTAGCCCGAGGCGAGCAGGCCGGCGGTCACCTGGGAGATCTCGAAGGTCTCCATGAAGAAGAGGGGGAGCATGGAGACCACCGCCAGCTCCGATCCGAAGGTGACCAGGTAGGCCAGGTCCAGGATCGCCACCTGGCGGAAACGATAGCGGTCGATCTGGGGAACCGGCCCCTCGAACACCTTGTGGTTGATCTGCCAGACGCGGATGGTCTGAAAGGCGTAGAGGGCGATCAGGAGCAGGTAGATGCCGTTGGTGACCAGGCCCGGGAGCATCCCCAGGTTGGCCGGCCCAAGTTTCCAGGCGAGCAGGGCGAGAGCGCCGTAGAGGGGGATGTTCATGAGCAGGTAGAGGAAAAAGTCGCCGCGGCTGCTCACCTCCATGGCGCCGGCCTTCTTCGGCTTGAAGTAGGTGGAGCCCTTGGGGGTGTCGCTCACCGAGAAGAAATAGACGGCCGAGTAGGTGAGGGCCAGGAGGCCGGTGGTGGCGATCGCCCAGCGCCACCCCTCCTCCCCGCCGTAGTAGAGGGCGAGGGCCGGCAGCGTCATGGCCGCGGCGGCGGAGCCGAAGTTGCCCCAGCCGCCATAGACGCCTTCGGCGACGCCGAGCTGGCGGGCCGGGAACCACTCGCTCACCATGCGGATGCCGATGACGAAACCGGCGCCCACGAAACCGAGCAGGAATCGCATGATGGCCGCCTGCTGGAAGTCGTCGGCCAGGGAAAAACCGAAGCAGAGCAGGCTGGAGACGAACAGCAACAGCGAGTACATGCGGCGCGGGCCGAAGGCGTCCACCAGCATGCCGACGATGATCCGGGCCGGGATGGTGAGGGCCACATTGAGGATCAGCAGCGCCTTCACCTCCTGATCGCTGAGGCCGAGGGTGTCGCGGATGGATGCGAGCAGGGGGGCGTGGTTGAACCAGATGAAAAAGCTGAGGAAGAAGGCGAACCAGGTGAGGTGGAGGATCCTGATCCTGCCCGTGAAGGAGAGCAGATTCAGTTTCGTCTCGGACACTGAGGGACTCATGGGGTACTCCTGGCCAGTCGTGGTGTAATGGGGGAATGCCGGCACGTAAGCAAGTTGTGTGCCATGCCCATGAGAACTCCTTGATGGATAACCCTCTACTCCACTTTCCGGTGGAGGCGAGCGCCCTTCTGCGCACTATTGTAGTGCATGCAGAGGAGAAGGGGGGATCGATGGCTGGCCGGGAAGAGGGCCGGTGATTTGCCGGCAGATGAGGGCGCTTCGGTCGTCGACAAAATGCACCATGATGGTGCGAGCAGACCCTGGATGAGGGTGATTCTCAATCGCGAAGGATGGGGGTTCTGCGCAGAAACAACTGTATAATCAACATGATGCATAGTATGGCACAAGTGTTGCTAACTGATGTCGTCAACGAAACAGTTGCAGTCATCTGCAGAACACTTGTGACGGAGTGATCCATGAAAGAGAAACTGGTGGTCATCGGCAACGGCATGGCGGGCATCCGCACCGTGGAGGAGCTGCTCAAGCTCGCGCCGGACATGTACGAGATCGTGGTCTTCGGCGAAGAACCCTACGGCAACTACAACCGCATCATGCTCTCCCCGGTGCTGGCCGGGGACAAGACCATCGACGAGATCATGCTCAACGACGAGCAGTGGTATGCGGACCACGGCATCACTCTGCACAAGGGGAAAAGAGTGGTGGAGATCGATCGGGTACGCCGACAGGTGGTGGCCGAGGATGGCACCACCGAGAGCTACGACCGGCTGCTGGTCGCCACCGGCTCCCGCCCCTTCATTCTGCCGGTTCCCGGCAACGATCTGGAGGGGGTGATCGGTTTTCGCGACATCGCCGACGTCGACACCATGCTCGAGGCAGCCCGTAACCGGCGCCATGCGGTGGTGATCGGCGGCGGCCTGCTGGGCCTCGAGGCCGCCAATGGTCTCATGCAGCAGGGGATGAGCGTCACCGTGGTGCATCTTCTCGATACCCTCATGGAGCGTCAGCTCGACCGCCCGGCCGCGGAGATGTTGCGAAAGACGCTCGAGGAGCGGGGGCTCCATTTTCTGATGCCGGCGGAGACCGAGGCGATCATCGGTCAGGAGCGGGTCGAGAAGGTGCGTTTCCGCGACGGCACCGAGATCTACGCCGATCTGGTGGTGATGGCGGTGGGCATCCGTCCCAACGTGGAGCTGGCGAAGGCCGCGGGTATCCACTGCGAAAGGGGAATCGTGGTCAACGATACCCTTCAGACCTACGATCCCCGCGTCTACGCCATCGGCGAGTGCGTCCAGCACCGTGGCAAGACCTACGGCCTGGTGGCGCCGTTGTTCGAGATGGCGCGGGTCTGCGCCAATCATCTGGCCAGACTCGGTATCGGCCGCTACGAGGGTTCCGTCACCTCCACCAAGCTCAAGGTGACCGGCATCGATCTCTTCTCCGCGGGGGACTTCCTCGGCGGCCCCGACTCGGAGGAGCTGGTGTTCCAGGATGCCGCCCGCGGCGTCTACCGCAAGCTGGTGGTGGAGAACAACCGGATCACCGGGGTGGTGATGTTCGGAGACACCATCGACGGCTCCTGGTACTTCGACCTGATGCGCGACGGCACCGACATCTCCGAGATGCGCGAGCACATCCTGTTCGGCCAGGCGCACCTGGGCGACTCGGGCCACGGCGAGCAGAACCGTGTCGCCGCCATGCCCGACGATGCCGAGATCTGCGGCTGCAACGGCGTGTGCAAGGGCGATATCGTCAAGGCCATCACCGAAAAGAAACTGTTTACCCTGGAGGACGTGCGGGCCCACACCAAGGCCTCCAGCTCCTGTGGCTCCTGTACCGGCCTGGTGGAGGCGCTGCTGGCCCATGTGGTGGGCGGCGACTACTCCACTGCCCCGCACCTCAAGCCGATGTGCGGCTGCACCGAGCACACCCATGACGAGGTGCGCGAACAGATCCGCAAGCAGGCGCTGAAAGACATTCCGTCGGTGATGACCGCCCTGGATTGGAAGACCCCTGATGGTTGTCCCAAGTGCCGTACCGCCCTCAACTACTACCTGCTGTGCGAGTGGCCGGGCGAATACCAGGACGACAGCCAGTCCCGCTTCATCAACGAGCGGGCCCACGCCAACATCCAGAAGGATGGCACCTACTCCGTGATCCCGCGCATGTGGGGCGGCGGCACCACCCCGCAGGAGCTGAAGAAGATCGCCGAGGTTGCGGAGAAGTACAATGTCAAGACCGTACACGTCACCGGCGGCCAGCGCATCGGCCTCTACGGCCTCAAGAAGGAGGAGCTGCCGAGGATCTGGAGGGACCTGGAGGAGGCTGGCTTCGTATCCGGCCACGCCTACGGCAAGGCCCTGCGTACGGTGAAGACCTGCGTGGGCAAGGAGTGGTGCCGCTTCGGTACCCAGGACTCTACCCATCTCGGCATCGAAATGGAAAAGCTCACCTGGGGCTCCTGGACACCGCACAAGTTCAAGATGGCCGCCTCCGGTTGCCCGCGCAACTGTGCCGAGGCCACCATCAAGGATCTGGGGGTGGTCTGCGTCGACTCGGGTTATGAGATCCACGTGGGTGGCAACGGCGGCGTCAAGGTGCGCGCCACCGATTTCCTTGTGCACGTCAAGACCGAGGAGGAGGTACTCGAATACGTGGCCGCCTTCATGCAACTCTACCGGGAGAACGCCCACTATCTGGAGCGCACCGCGCCGTGGATCGAGCGCGTCGGACTGGCCTTCGTCAAGGAGCAGATCGTCGAGGACGAGCAGAACCGCAAGCTGCTCGCCGAACGGTTCCGCCGTGCCCAGAAGTTTGCCCAGCAGGATCCCTGGAAGGAGCGTGCGGAGGGGAGTGATCGCCACGAGTTCCAACCCCTCAAGGAGATCGGCTGAACGGCCCAATCGGTAACTCCCGGCGGCGCTGCTGCCTCAAACAACAGGACAAACGGTACGACCATGAGCAAAGACTGGATCGAGGTAGGCACCATCAACGAGATTCCCCGGAAGGGTGCCCGCGTGGTACGCACGCCCGAAGGGGACATCGCCGTGTTCCGCACGGCGGACGACCGGATCTTCGCCCTGCGCGACAAGTGCCCCCACAAGGGAGGGCCGCTCTCACAGGGCATCGTCCACGATACCCGCGTCGCCTGCCCCCTCCACGACTGGAAGATCCGGCTCGACACCGGTGAGGCGGTGGCACCCGACGAGGGCTGCGCCGCCACCTTCCCGGTGAAGCTGGAGGGGGAGACCATCTATCTGTCGGTGAAGCCCGACGAGGGCTGCCCCAACTCGTAACCCTCCTTGCCCGCTCTTCAGGCGGACCACGGGCTGCATCCTCCGGGTGTGGGCCCGGAGTTGGTCTGTGTCCGGCGTGAGGGCGGAAGTCACAGCGCACGACTCCATCAGGTCTGGAAACCATGCTCTTCGGTCGAAAAAAGAAGAATCCCATCAAGCTCGCCGATCCCGGCGTCAAGGAATGGAAGTACACCACCTGTGGGTACTGCTCCACCGGCTGTTCCATCGAGGTGGGCGTCAACGAAAAGGGCGAGGCGGTGACCACGCGCGGCGTGGGCAATGCCGATGTCAACCGGGGCAAGCTGTGCCTGAAGGGCATCTTCGAACACGAGCTGTTCCGCACCGCCGGTCGCGGCCGCACGCCGCTGATGCGCGAGAAGCGTTTCGAGGCATTCCGGGAGGTGGACTGGGACACGGCGCTGGACAAGGTGGCCTCGGAAATCCAGCGTATCCAAGGGCAGTACGGGCGCGATGCCTTCGCCATCGTCTCCACCGGCCAGATCATGACCGAGGAGTTCTACACCCTGGGCAAGCTGGCCCGGGGCGTGATCGGCACCAACAACTACGACGGCAACACCACCCTGTGCATGTCTTCGGCCGTGTCCGGCTACAAGCGCTCCTTCGGCTCCGACGGTCCGCCCGGTTGCTACGAGGACTTCGAGCACACCGAATGCCTGCTGGCCATCGGCTCCAACCTGCCCGAACAGCATCCGGTGATCTTCTGGCGCCTGAAGAGGGCGCTGGAGAAGCGCAAGTTTCCGGTGATCGTGGTGGATCCGCGGGTGACCATGTTCGCGCAGATGGCCGACATTCACCTGCCCATCCAGCCCGGCACCGACGTGGTGCTGCTCAATGCCCTGGCGCACGTGATCCTGGATGAGGGGCTCGAGGATCGCGCCTACATCGAGGCTCACACCTCCGGCTACGACGAATTCGCCGAACTGGTGAAGCAGTACGATCCCTATACCGCCTCCACCATCTGCGGCATCGACGAGGACACCATCCGCAACGTGGCCCGTACCTATGCCAGGGCCGGCGCGGCCATGACCATCTGGACCATG
>JALTLT010000043.1 GCA_027001815.1 Gammaproteobacteria bacterium
TCCCACCCGCCGTGGCCTGCTGATGGGGGCTGCAGCCGTCGGTGTCGCCATGGCCGGCAACGCCGTGGCCGCCATGCACGAGCATCACCACGGTCCCGCGGCCGATCCGGCGGTGATCGATGCCGCCCTGGACTGCGTGACCAAGGGCAACGCCTGTCTCGTCCACTGTATCGAGCTGGTCAAGAACGGAGACACCTCCATCGCCCGCTGCCTGGAGACGGTGAGCGACATGCTCCCCATGTGCGACACCCTGGCGAAACTGGCCACCTCCGGCTCCCCCCACCTGGACGACCTGGCGCGGGTTTGCATCGCCGTCTGCGAGGATTGCGAGAAGGAGTGCCGCAAGCACGAGAAGAAGCACGCCGAGTGCCGGGCGTGTGCTGAATCGTGTGCTGCCTGCATCGAGGCGTGCAGGAAGCTGGTCGCCTGAACCGTGGAGGCCCCGCCGGCCCGCGACGGGTCGGCGCGCCCTCTCTGCTCCGGAAGTCCCTCTCCCGACTCTCCACCTCAGACCCCGCCCTCACGCCCAAGACACCCCTGCTGCAGGATCGGCAGCACGCGGAAGTAGATGGTCTCGGTGGTGAGGTGGGCGTGGATCTCCTCGAGGAGGGGATCGAGGCGGTCGGCCTCGATCTCTACGTCGATGCGCACCTTCTGCTGGGCACCGGCCACCTGTTCCTGCACCGAGAGCTGTTCCGCCGGCTGGCCGTGACCGCGGATGTCGGCGACGGTGAAGAAGAGGCTCTCACTGCGGGAGAGCAGCAGATCGATCAGCGGGCGCGCCTGGGGGCGGGTGAGGATGAGCTGGAGCAGCACCTCGTTTCGGTGGTGTTCGTTCATGCGGGGGCTCCTTCGGGCAGGGCGCGGCGCGCCTCGTACTCCGCGATGTAGCGGTAGACGATGGGCAGGATCAGCAGGGTGAGCAGGGTGGAGGTGACCAGCCCGCCGATCACCACGATCGCCAGGGGCCGCTGGATCTCGGAGCCGGGGCCGGTAGCGAAGGCGAGGGGGATGAGGCCGAGGGCGGCGATGCTCGCGGTCATCAGCACCGGCCGCAGACGGCGCCGCGCCCCCTCCACCACCACCTGCGCCAGCGGCATGCCGAGCGCCATGAGCTGGTTGAAGTAGCTGACCATCACCACGCCGTTGAGCACCGCGATGCCGAGCAGGGCGATGAAGCCCACCGATGCGGGCACCGAGAGATACTCGCCGGTGACCCAGAGGGCGACGATGCCGCCGATCATGGCGAGCGGCACGTTGAGCAGGATCAGCAGCGACTGGCTCACCGACTTGAAGGTGGTGAAGAGGATGATGAAGATCATCACCAGCGCCACCGGCACCACGATGGCCAGGCGCTTCGCCGCCCGCTGCTGGTTCTCGAAGGTGCCGCCCCAGGCGAAATGGTAACCGGTAGGCAGCTTGAGGGAGGCGGCCTTTTGGCGCGCCTCCTCGACGAAGCCCACCAGATCACGGCCGCTCACGTTGGCGACCACCACGGCGAACCGCTTGCCCATCTCCCGCTTGATGAGCACCGGCCCCTCGACCCGTTCCACCTTGACGAGCTGGCGCAGCATTACGCTGCCGCCGCCGGGCAGGGGCACCTCCATGTTGAGGAAGTCGGTCTCGGAGCGGGCCACCTCTTCGCTCCCCTTGATGAGCAGGGGGATGCGGCGGATGTCCTGGTAGATGGTGCCCACCGGCAGCCCCTCCACCTGGGAGCGGAGCAGGTCCTCGATGGTCTCCACGTCGAGCCCGAGGCGGCCGATGCGGAGCCGGTCCACCTGGATCTGCAGGTAGCGCGACCCCTCGTTGACCGGGGTGAAGACGTCGGTGGCGCCGAGGATGGTGCGCAGCAGCTCAACCATCTGTTTCGCGACCGTATTGAGCTTGACCGGATCATCGCCGAAGATCTTTACCGCCAGGTCGCCCCGGGCGCCGGTGAGCATCTCGTCCACCCGCATCTGAATCGGCTGGGTGAAGGCGTAATTGATGCCGGGAAAATCCTCCTCCAGCACGATGCGGATGGCCTCTTTCAGTTCGGCCTTGGAGCCCATGCGCCATTTCTCCTTGGGCTTGAGCACCATGAACATGTCGGTGTCGTTGAGGCCCATGGGGTCCATGCCCAGCTCGTCGGAGCCGACCCGGCCCACCATGCTCTCGATCTCCGGCACCTGATCGAGCAGCGCCTTCTGAATCCGCTTGTCCAGCGCCACCGAGGCCTCGAGGCTGATGGCGGGCGACTTCTCCACCTGGAGGATGATGTTGCCCTCGTCCATCTGCGGCATGAAGCTCTTGCCCACGTGGGTGTAGACGAAGCCGGCGGCGACCATCGCCAGGAGCGCGCCGAGGATCACCTTGCGCGGGTGGTCGAGCACCTTCGTCAGTACCGGAGTGTAGAAGGCGAGCAGCTTGCGGATCAGCCACGGCTCCTGGTGGCGGGGTCTGCCCAGCAGGAAGGAGGCGAGCGCCGGGATGACGGTGAGGGAGAGGAAGACCGCGCTGCCCAGGGCGAAGACGATGGTCAGCGCTACCGGGCTGAAAAGCTTGCCCTCCAGCCCCTGCAGGGTGAGCAGCGGCAGGAAGACGATGATGATGATGCCGATGCCGGAGATCACCGGCACCGCCACCTCCTGCACCGCCCGGTAGATGATGTGCAGGCGGGGCAGGCGGCCGTCGCTGCGCTCCTGGTGGGTGACGATGTTCTCCACCACCACCACCGCCGCGTCCACCAGCATGCCGATGGCGATCACCAGGCCGCCGAGGGACATGAGGTTGGCGGTGAGACCGTACCCCTTCATGAGGACGAAGGTGAGCAGGATCGCCATGGGCAGGATGACGGCAACGGTAATGGCCGCGCGCACGTCGCCGAGGAAGACCAGCAGCAGGATCACCACCAGCACCACCGCCTCGATGAGCGCCTTGCTGACGGTCCAGGTGGCCTTGTCCACCAGCTCGCTGCGGTTATAGAAGACGTCGACGGAGATGCCGTCGGGGAGGGTGGCCTCGAGGGCACCGAGAGCCTCCTCGACCCCGGCGATCACCTCGCGGGCGTTGGCGCCCTTGAGGGCGATCACCAGCCCCTCCACCGCCTCGCCGGAGCCGTCCTTGGTCACGGCGCCGTAGCGGGCCAGGGAATCGATCTCCACGGTGGCCACGTCGCGGACGAAGAGCGGCTCGCCGTTGCGAGTGGCGACCACCGTATCGGCGATGTCGTCGAGGGAGGTGAAGTTGCCGGTGGTGCGTACCAGCAGCACCTCCTCGCCCGCCGTGAGCCGCCCGGCGCCGTCGTTGCGGTTGTTGCCCTCCAGCGCCCGGTGCAGCATGTCGAAGGTGACTCGGTGGGCCATCATCCGGCGCGGGTCGGGTTTCACCGCGTAGACCCGCGCATATCCACCCAGGGCGTTGACATCGGCGACCCCGGGCACGGCGCGCAGGGCGGGGCGGATCACCCAGTCGAGGAGGTCGCGCTTCTCCATCAGCGAGAGGGTGTTGCCCTCGATGGTGAACATGAAGACGTCCCCCAGCGGCGTGCTGATGGGGGCGAGCCCGCCGCTCACGCCCCGCGGCAGCCCCACCTGGGCGAGCCGCTCCGAGACCTGCTGGCGCGCCCAGTAGATGTCGGTCCCTTCGGCGAAATCGATGGTGATGTCGGCGATGCCGTACTTGCCCATGGAGCGCATCATGGTCTCGTCGGGGATGCCGAGCAGCTCCATCTCGATGGGCGAGATGACCCGGCTCTCCACCTCGGCGGGGGTCATGCCCGGCGCCTTGAAGATCAGTTTCACCTGGGTGGGCGAGACGTCGGGGAACGCGTCGATAGGGGTGCGGGTCATGGCCCACCAGCCCCCGGAGAGGATCGACACCACCAGCATCAGCACCAGCAGCCGCTGGGAAAGGAAGAACTGAATCCAGCCGTTGATCATTCCGCCGTCCCCGCCAGGATGCCCTTGACGAAGACCGCCCCGTGGGTGAGCACCGGCGAGGTGCCGGGGTCGGTCCGATCGGGGAGCCGCACCACCGCGAAGTGGCTGTTGCGGTCGAGCACCTCCACCGGCCGCGGCTCGAGACCCTCCGGGGTGCGCAGGAAGAGGGTGGGCACGCCGTCGATGTCGATCACCCCGCTGGTGGGAATGCGCCACGCCACCTGCTTCTCCTCCAGGGAGGAGACGAACTGCAACCGGACCAGCTCGCCGGGCTGCAGCACGCCCCGCGGATTGTCGAACAGGGCGTGGACCGTCACCCGCTGGGTGAGAGGATCGGCGCGCCGGGCGATGTAGGCGATGCGGCCCTCCACCGGCCGGTTGTGCAACACCACCGGTTGCCCCAGGCGCAGCTCCCGCGCGTCGTCCACCGGTACCTCCACGTCCACCACGATCTCGTCGATGGTGCCCACGTGGGCGAGCACGGCGCGGGCGTCCACCCGGTCGCCCTGGACCACCGCCAGGTCGAAGAGCAGGCCGTCACGGGGAGCGGTGAGGGTGACCCGGGAGGCGAGCCGGCGCTTCGCCTCCAACTCGCCGAGCTGTTCCGCCGAGAGGCCCATGTAGCGCAGCTCCTGGCGGCGCATCTCCGCCTCCCGCTGCAGGTTGTCGACGCGGTTCTGGGTGCGCAGGAACTTCTTGCGCGAGAGGCTGCCGGCGGCGTGCAGCTCCCGCGCCCGCTCCAGCTCGGATCGGGCCAGTTCCAGGTCGGCGAGGGTACGGAGCCACGCCTGCTGGGCCGCCAGCAGCTTCGCGCTCTCGATGACGATCAGGGGTTGGTCCTTGCGTACCACCCCGTGCACCACGTGGATCTGGCGGATCAGCCCGGCGACCGGCGCGCTCACCACCGCCTGGTGGGCGATGGGGATGGAGACCATGGCCGGGTAAGCGTAGCCCCCCACCCGGGTCACCTTCTCGGCGGTGTGGAAGCGCAGGCCCATGGCCGCGATCTGACCCTCGGTGAGGGGGAGGGTGGCGGCCGGAGCGGCGACGGTGGCCAGCGCCAGGGCGAGCGCAGCGGCCCGCCACAGGGAACGGGAGAAAAGGGAGTTCATGGAAGGATTCCTGCTGCCTGGTTCAGTCTGCGGATCTGCCGGGCCAGATCGGCCTCGGCCAGGGCGTATTCGAGTTGCGCCTCAAGCTGCTGGCGCTGGGCGATGAGCAGCTCCTGGAGGCCGATGTCGCCGGCGCGGTAGGCCTGGCGGGAGAGGTCGAGGGCGCTCTCCGCCGCCTCGAGCTGCTCGCGCACCACCGGCAGGAGCCGGTGGGCGCGATCGACCGACTGGCGCGCCTCGGTGAGGTTCTGGCGCAGCTCGCGCTCCGCCGCGGAGAGCTCGGCCTGGAGCTGGAGCCGCTGCTGGTCCCGCTCCGCGCTGGCGGTCCGCCAGGCCGGGGCCTCGCCCAGCGGCACGCGCAGCTCGAGGATGAGCGCGGTGTCGGCGGAGACCCCGTCGGCCCGGTCCCGCCTGGCGCCGAAGAACAGCTCGGAGCCGGGCCGGCTCTCCCAGAGGGAGAGGTCGAGACGCCCGAGCTGCAGATCGTTGCGGGCCGCTATCCAGCGGTATCGTGGGTGCTGGCGCAGCAGCTCCCCCGGATCGCCCTCGAAGCGGGGCGGGACCGGCGGGGCGGGATCGAGCCGCCGTACCGCCTCCTCGTCCAGCTCGATGCCCCAGAGCGCCGCCGCCTCGACGGCCTTGCGGAGGTCGGCGCGGGCGCCCACCGTGGCCGCCCGCGCCTGGGAGAGATTGCGGCGCGCCAGCAGAAGGTCGAGTCGGCTGGCATCGCCGGTGCGCTCCCGAAGCGCCACCAGCTCGTGGAGCCGGTGGGCCTGCGCCTCGGCATCGAGGGTGTGATCGAGCCGGATCCGCCGCTCCAGCAGTTCGTCCAGAAGGGTGCGCGCGATACCGACCGATTGCCACTCCAGCCAGCGGAGGTGGCGGGAGCGCAGTTCCGGGTAGAGATCGGCGAGCCGGCCGAACGCACCCCGCTGGCCGAACACCTTGAGCGGCAGATCGACGCCCCCTTCCCAGCTGCGGGCACCCTGATCGTCGGTGAGGCTGTCGTTCTCGTGGCGCAGGGTGAAGGCGAGGCTTCCCAGGAGGTTGCCGCCCGCTTCGCGGGTGACCCGGCCCAGCCGGTCGTAGACCGCGACCACCCTCTGCTCCGGCTGGTGTCGGGTGATGATGGAGGTCCATTGCCCAAGCAGGCTCGGCGAGGCCCCGGCGGCGACGGGGAGCAGGAGCACGGCGACCAGACCGGAGATCCGGATGGCCCTTCGGATGCCGGGTGGATGGTTCGAGGTCGGGTTCAAGGGTCTCTCCACGGCGAACAGTTCGAGACAGAGTCTAAATGCTGAAGCTGAAAACAAGCTGAAAATCGGGTGGTCCACGTCACACCGCTCCTGCGGCGTGACGGCTGGCAGGGGATGCTCCCGCGTCCCCCAGGGGTCAGCAGGATGTTGAAAAAGGCCTTTTCGACGCCGGAAGCCGAAAATGCGATTTCCGGCTTCCTCGCCTTTTCAATGAGGCTGGCAGCCTGTTGGCCTTTGACAGGCCGTCAGGTTCTGGTGCATTCCGCAGGGCCCCGAGAGGCGGGAAGGCCCTCCCGGGGGACGCCGTGAACCCATCCCTGGGGGCTCGTCGGCGGCATCCCTGCCGCCAACGCCCCCGTGAGGGCCTTCCCGCCTCTCGGGGCGGAGTGACCTTCAGCTTGAAGTCCGACAGGGTGCTGGCTGCATTGAAAACGGAGGTGCATCCATGCACCATGGCACAGGCTGCCGAAAATCGGCGTTTTTCAACAGCCTGTTAGAGCTGTCTGCGGGCCATGCCCGGCGCGGGAGCGCCGCATGGGTCGGGTGACGCCGGGGGAACGGCGTCACCAGGGGGAGGGAGAGCGTTTTCTTCCGCCCGGTCGGCGACGCCTACGGACGGCTCCTCCGGGTGCGCTGTTCGCGGCGCAACCGCATCTCCTCGCGCAAGCCGTCCATCTGTTCGTTGCGGGAGACGAGGCCGTTCCCGTCGCTGTCGATACGCTCGAAGCGCCACAGTTCGGCCACCGCCCCTTCCAGGTGGCGCCGGCTGCGGAACGCCTCGAACTCCTTGCGATCAAGGAAACCGTCTCCGTTGGTGTCGTAGGCGCTCCAGACCCTCCCCTCTCCGTGGCCGTCGGCGGTGACCGGCAGGGAGGCGAGGAAGCCGAAGAGAAGGAGGGGGGCGAGGGTGAGCTTCCGGCATCTCATGGGGGGAGACCTCAGTCGTCGTACCGGCCGTAGCCGGGGATGTAGACCTCGTGCTCGTCGAAGGAGCCCTTGTCGGCGTGCGCGTGGCAGAGGTCACAGTTGCTGAAGGATCGTACCTTGGGGTTCTTCCGCACCATGCGCGGCGAGAGTTCGTGGTGTTCGCGCCGGAAGTAGGGGAGTTCGGTGATCCGCAGGGGGGGCTGTTGGCCCTTCAGGTCCCACATCACCCGGTTGCTCACCCGGTAGTCGGCGCGGCCGGCGGCGTAGTCGAGCAGGTAGTTGAGAATCCGCACCCGGTCCCGCTCGGGGAGTTCGGCGTTCTCGCCGAAATGGTCGTCGAGGGAGGTCATGATCCGTTCCCAGGACTGGGCGGGCAGGAGTCCCGGCGGATAGGCCATGTGACAGCTCCCGCACTCCTCGCGGTAGAGCCGGTTGCGCACCGGCGCCACGCCGGGTCTGGCATGCGTCCCCCAGGCGGAGGATTCGAAGGCCTCCTTCTCGTCGGCGGGGACCGGAAGGGCGGCGGCGAGGGCGAGGGTGGCGGCCAGGGTGATGGCGATGAACGGTTTCATGGGTCTCTCTCCTCTGAAGATCACTGGCTGGA
>JALTLT010000044.1 GCA_027001815.1 Gammaproteobacteria bacterium
GCTACCTGGGTGGAAGGGGGGAGGAGGAGCTGCAGGGCGATGGCCGCTTCCGCAGCCGGGATCTGGGGCGTCTGACCCCCGAGGGGGAACTGGTGGTGATCGGCCGCATGGACGAGGCGCTGATCGTCGGCGGCGAGAACCTCCACCCCGCCCAGGTGGAGACGGTACTGGCCGGTGCCCCCGGGATCGGGGAGGTGGCGGTGGCGGGGCTCCCCGACCCGGAGTGGGGTGCGCGGCTGATCGCCTGCTACACCGGCGAGGCGTCGGCCGAGTCGCTGGTCGCCTGGAGTCGCGAGCGGCTGCCGGGTCCTTGGCGGCCGCGGGAGTGGCGGCGGCTCGCCTCCCTGCCCAGACTCGCCTCCGGCAAGCCGGACCGGCGCCGCCTCCGCCGGCTGCTGTCGGCGCGGGGCTGATCGCGGAGGTCAGCCGACCCCTTCGAGTGCCTGCCGCAGCGCCGGGGGGAGAGCTGCCGGCCCGCCGGAGGCCGCTACGGCCACATGGACGGAGCGGAGGGTGGCTCGTGGCTGGCCCCCTTCATCCACGCAGCGACCCTCCAGGGTGAAGCGGCGCTCGCCGATCTCCTCCACCCGCAGCTCCATGCAGAGCCGCTCGCCGTGGCGGATGGGGCGATGGAAGTCGGCCTCCGCGTGGGCGATCGGCAGCGCCACCTCCCCGGCCTCGAGCAGCGCCGGCAGGGGGTGGCCGATGGACTCCAGCAGCGCCTCCCACGCCTCGTGATAGTGGCTGAAGAGGTGGCCGAAGAAGAGCACCCCGGCGGCATCCACCTCATGGAAAGGGATGGTGAAGGGGTGGCGGAAAGGGGCGGCTGTCATCGTTTCACTCCTCCTGCCAGGATGTCGCAAGGGGCCGTCCTGGCCTTTTTCAACATCCCGCTGAAGCGGCGCGGCTGCGCCTTGCCACGAACCGGCAGGCGACGACTGAACGCGATACAGGATGTTGCCGGGTTAAGGAATCTCTGACTTGTTCAGAGCTTCCTTAATGAAATACGGAAGATTCTGTATGCAGACATAAAGTTGAATGCAATATCAAGCGGCTTCACGCAATTTTCGGGCTAGCATCCTGTCGGATTCAAGCTGGAGGTCACTCCGCCTCTCGGGGCCCCGCAGAAAGCACCAGAACCGGGTGGTCTATCAAAGTCCGACAGACTGCTAGTCGAAGGTTCCCGGCGGTGGCGCGGGGAGGAGGCCCGATCGCTCGGAGAGCGCCACGCTGTCGCCTTCCAGCCGTGGCGGTGTGGTGAGGTCGCGGGCCAGCCAGCCGGAGGTGGCGAGGCCGTGGGGCGGGCTGGGCCGTTCCCCCTCGAGTGCCGCCGCCGTATGCAGAACCGCCCACACCCCGACCGCGCCCTCCACTACGGTGGTGAGCAGCGACTCCATCCCCGCCTCACCGGCCCGTCGGGCCAGTTCGAGGGCGGCACGGGGACCGCCAGCCACCATCGGTTTGATCACCAGCCGTCGGATCGGCGGAAATTGCCATAGGCGCTCGCCGAGCCGCTCCAGCGACTCGTCCACCGCTAGGGGGAAAGGGACGGTCGCCTGCAGGGCCCCGAGGGCGGCGACATCGGCCTGCCGCAACGGCTCTTCCAGTGACTCCACGGGCAGTTGTGCGCAGCCCGCCAGGAACCGCTCCGCCTGCCCCCTCTCCCAGGCGCCGTTGGCATCGAGCCGGAACCGGACACCGGCAGGCAGGCGCCGGCGGAGTTTGCGCAGCCTCTCCAGCTCCTCGCTGACCGGTGCCATTCCCACCTTGAGCTTGACCACTGCGCCGGCAGGCACCCCTGCCACTCGCTCGGCGGTATGTCGGTCCAGTGTGCCCAGATTGAGGGCCGTGGTCACCTGCAGGGGGGCGTGGGGGTTCAGCCAGCGGG
>JALTLT010000045.1 GCA_027001815.1 Gammaproteobacteria bacterium
ATCACCATGTCCAAGACACCATCTCTCCATTCCACCATCGGCAGCGGTCAGCAGCCTGTCGGACTTCAAGCTGAAGGTCACTCCGTCCCGGGAGGCGGGAAGGCCCTCCCGGGGCCCCGCAAAAGCGCCAGAACCTGACCGCCTGTCAAAGTCCGGCAGGCTACCGGACCGAAATCGCATTTTCGGGCTAGAATATCACACCACTCCCGCCCCTTCGCCCCCTGGCGGGAGGGCGGCGGGAACCGCTCTCCAGGGACCGAAGGAGGAACGTCCGGTCATCGCCCCCCTGGCAGGCTGTTGAAAACACCGTTTTTCAACAGCCTGTGCCGCGGTGCATGGATGCACCGCCGTTTTCAATGACGCCAGGTCATTGAAAACGTGAGGAAGCCGGAAATCGCATTTTCGGCTTCCGGTGTTGAAAAAGGCCAGGACGGCCTTTTTCAACATCCTGCCAGGACCGTTGACGGAATATGGGAAAAAACCTTCGGGCCCCTTCTCTCGGCAACGGAAAAACGGGCATTTCCGTCCCCTCATGCTTTACGATGGGTCGCTGCCATCGGGGCGCGAGAGGGGGACGACGCCAGCTTCGTGTGGAAGAGCGGCGGGCTGAAGATCCCGGAATCACGCAGGCCGCCGCAAACCGGCATTTTTCAACGGCCTGCTCAAGATTACGCCGGCGGACGTCGATACGATAAGTTAGGGAACGTGCCGGGCATTCCCTCCGCCGCCGCGCGCCGGAGCGGGAAGAGACCAGAGACCCGCACTGCGCCGCCGGAACCCCGGTCCGAAGAGACCACCACCCCCTTGCCACAGGAACGCGATCCGTTGTTTCAGCCGACATGAGGGACCCCTCGACCATTTCCCGGCAGGCGCCCCGGCGTGGGCATGCCTACAGCCTCAGAAGTCGCTATCTCGCCCTCGCCGCGCTGCTGACCGCGACCATCCTGATGGGCACATCGGCGATGCAGCTCTACGTCGATCGCGTCACTGCCCAGAACTCGCGCAACATCGCCGAACGATCCGAAGCCGCCCGCCGGATCAACCGCATCAACCACGGTCTGCAGCAACTGCAGCAGTTGATGACCGAATTCCTCATCGCTCCCCTGAAGAACAATACCGACCGTTGGCGAACACAGATGGCGCAGCTCCGCGACGAAATCAGCCACCTGAGGCGCCTGGAATGGACGCGCCGCGAGAAGATCGAGGGCACGCTGGACCGCCTTCTCGATCTCGTCGCGGCGGTCGAGAGGGACGGCTTCGAACTGATCGAGGTGCGCGCGTCGGTCGCCCGCCAGTTTCCCGCCCTCTACTACGCCCGCGACACCATGTTTCCCCTCGCCCGGCAGTTCATCCAGCGGATCGGCGAGGCACTGGAAGAGCTGGAGGAGGACTCTTCGGCGCAATCCCACGACTGGCGGCGCCGGCTGGTCGAGATCCGCTACCACTGGCTGCAGATCATCAACCAGTTCCGCCTCTATGTGATCAACCGCCTGGGCTCCTTCAGCGTCGAGGATCTGCCAGCCGATGCGCAGGACATCGAGGCGCGTCTGGCACTGGTCGACCGGCTGCTGACCGAACTGGAACGGGAGGTGCGGACGCACGACACCGATCTCTTTCTGCTGCCCGGGATCCTGCCGGAACTCAAGAAGACGGCGCTCATCTGGCTGGGCGAACTCAAGAAGGTGCGGGAGATAAACGAGGGGGAGGACTGGCGCAGGGATCTGACACTGCTCCGTGACCGCCTCAATCCCTCCCTCTCGGAGACAACCCGCCTCCTCTTCTCCCTCCAGGAGCAGGTGGAACGCTCCTACGACCAGGACGTGACCGTGCTGGGCAAGACCTCCCAGCGGGCGACCCAGTTGCTCTGGGCCCT
>JALTLT010000046.1 GCA_027001815.1 Gammaproteobacteria bacterium
GCCCCGCCCCGGGAGCCGCGGCCCCGGGGCGGGGCGCCGTCCCCTCTGTCCGCTCGCCGCCCGTACCAAGGTGACACCCGACCATGTCCGATAGCGGACCCGCCTATCAGGCCCGAATCCCCATCTATCCCCGTTCCGTCAAGGGACGGTATCGTGCCATCAAGTGGGGTGTGCTCACGCTGGCCTACGGCGTCTATTTCCTCTTGCCCTGGTTGCGCTGGGAGCGGGCGGGGGGGGCCGGTCAGGCGGTGCTGTTCGACATCGAGGGGCGGCGCTTCTACATCTTCGACCTGGTGATCCATCCCCAGGACATCTTCTGGCTGGCGGCCTTTCTGATGATCGCCGCCTTCCTGCTCTTCTTCGTCACCGCGGTGGCCGGCCGGGTCTTCTGTGGCTACTTCTGCTTCCAGACCCTCTGGACCGACATCTATATCCTCATCGAACGGCTGGTACAGGGAGAGCGCCCCGCGCGCATTCGCCTGGACAAGGCGCCGTGGGGGGCCGGCAAGGTGGTGAAGAAGGGGCTCACCCACCTGCTCTGGCTGCTGGTGGCGTTCGCCACGGGACTCACCTTCACCCTCTACTGGGCGGACGCACCACTTCTCATTCGACAGTTCTTCACCGGGGAGGCACCCTTCCCCGCCTATGCGACCACCGCCTTTCTCACCGCCACCACCTACGTGATGGCGGGTCTGGCGCGGGAGCAGGTGTGCACCTACATGTGCCCCTACGCCCGTTTCCAGAGCGCCATGTTCGACCAGGACACCCTGATCGTCAGCTATGACGAGTCGCGCGGTGAGGGCAGCCGGGGTCGGGCCAGGCTCCGCAAGGGGCTGAAGAGCCGCGAGGAGCGCCAGGCCCAGGGGGTGGGCGACTGCATCGATTGCGGCTACTGCGTGCAGGTCTGCCCCACCGGCATCGACATCCGCAATGGCCTGCAGCTCCAGTGTGTCTCCTGCGCGCTGTGCATCGACGCCTGCAACACCATCATGGACTCCCTGGGGTGGGAGCGGGGGCTGGTGCGTTACGACTCCAAGCGGCGTCTGGAGACCGGGGAACGGACGCGGGTGCTGCGGCTGAAGAACATCGGCTACGCCCTGGTCCTCACTGTCGCCATCGGAGCGCTGATCTGGAACATCGCCACCCAGGCCGATCTGGACATGGCGGCCTACCAGATTCGCCAGCCGCTCTACGTGGTGCTCTCCGACGGCCGGATCCTCAACCGTTACGACATCAAGATCAACAACAAGGCGGAGCGGCCGGCGCGCTTCCGGCTCGAGATCGACGGCCTGCCGGACGCGGAACTCGATCTCGGCGCCACCGAGGTGCTCACCGTCCCCGCGGATCACAGCCTGAGCGTCCGTGCCAAGGTGAGAGTCGAGCCCAGGGGGCGGGAGGGGCAGCTTCCCTTCGCCTTCGTCCTGCGGGATATCGACGACGGCGAGCGCCCGCCGGTCCGCCAGGAGGTGGACTTCTCCCTGCCGGTGAGTGGCAGGCGGAGCGGGGAATGAGTACCCTGCTGGTCACCCTGCCCCTGGGCCTGCTGCTGGAACTGGGCCTCTTCCTCCTGCTGAAGCTGCTGCTGCGCATGGATGGACGGCAGGCGGCGATCATCGCCGCTGTCACCGCCCTCGGCGCCTATCTGGCCCTGGTGCTGCCCCTGGCGACCCCCGGTGCCGACGAGATCGCCATCCACGTCGCCCTCTACGGTATCGCCGGCTACATCCTCGCCATCGTCTCCCATCGTCGCGCGGCTCCGGACAGCCGGGGATGGCACTGGGCACCGGCGGTGATCGTCGGCTTCTTCCTGTTCGTCGTCTCGGTGGACGCAGTCTTTGTCACCGTCGCCACCAACGGCCTGCCGGAGTTC
>JALTLT010000047.1 GCA_027001815.1 Gammaproteobacteria bacterium
CCGCCGACGAGCCCCCAGGGATGGGTTCACGGCGTCCCCCGGGAGGGCCTTCCCGCCTCTCGGGGCCCCGCGGAAAGCACCAGAACCTGACCGCCTGTCGAAGTCCGACAGGCTGCTGGCCTCATTGAAAACGGCGGTGCATCCCTGCACCGCGGCACAGGCTGTCGAAAAACGGTGTCTTTCAACAGCCTGCCGGATTCAACCATTTCCAAAGGGGAAGAAATCGATGTCAGCAGCGGAGACCGGCCCCCGCGTGATCGTGGCCCTCGACTATCCCGACGCCACTTCGGCCCTCAATTTCGTTTCCGAGGTGGATCCCTCCCTCTGCAGGCTCAAGGTGGGGAAGGAGCTCTTCACACGCAGCGGTCCCGACCTGGTCCGTCGCCTGGTGGCCGATGGCTTCGATCTGTTTCTCGACCTCAAGTTCCACGACATCCCCCGCACCGTGGCGCGGGCCTGCGCGGTGGCCGCGGAGATGGGAGTCTGGATGATGAATGTCCACGTACTCGGGGGGCGACGCATGCTGGAGGCGGCGGCGGAGTCCCTGGCGCGGATGGGCGACGAGCGCCCCCGGTTGATCGGGGTCACCATCCTCACCAGTCTGGAACGGGGCGACCTGGAAGAACTCGGGCTGCACGGAGAACCGGCGGAGTTCGTTCTCCGCTATGCCGATCTGGCCGCCGACTGCGGTCTCGACGGGGTCGTCTGTTCGCCCAGGGAGGTGGCGGAGCTGCGTCCCCGGCGCGGTGACGACTTCCTGCTGGTGACGCCGGGGGTACGGCCGGCGGGTGCCGCACTTGGGGATCAGCGGCGGGTCATGACGCCGGGTGAGGCGATCGCGGCCGGCAGCAGCTACCTGGTGGTGGGGCGTCCCGTGACCGAAGCGGAGGATCCACTGGCCGCTCTCAAGGCGATCAATCGCGAGATCCGTGTCTTGACGGACGAGGTGTGAGGGGTACCATGGAAGGCGTCGTCCTGCGGGGCGACGACGGGATGCCGGGGCTCACCCCCCGGTCCCGACCACGGAGAGCCCCGGTGCCAGGAGGGTGTCGGGGCGGGTCATGCCGGAAGTGTCCGGCTCAAGTCAAGGAGATAACACCATGCTCAAGTCGATATCCACCCGCCTTTCCCTGTTGTTCATGCTTCTCTCTCCCCTCGCGCTACAGGCCGCGGTCGACATCAACCGGGCGGATGCCGCCACCATCGCCCGCGAACTGGAGGGGGTGGGTCTGAAGAAGGCCCAGTCGATCGTTGCCTGGCGTGAGGCCCATGGTCCATTCCGGAGAGTGGAGGATCTGACCAGGGTGAAGGGAATCGGTCCGGCCACGGTGGAGCGCAACCGCGATCGCCTGGAGGTGGGTGGCGGAGAGTGAGGCGGGGCGACTCCGTTCCGTCGGCCTGGCCACGGAGCGTCCCGTGGCCAGGCCCATCCTTTAGCAGGATGTTGAAAAAGGCCGTCCTGGCCTTTTTCAACGCCGGAAGCCGAAAATGCGATTTCCGGCTTCCTCGCGTAAGACGGCGGTGCATCCCTGCACCGCGGCACAGGCTGCCGGAAAACAGTGTTTTTCAACAGCCTGTTATTAACCCGGCAAGGGTTTACATTATATTCAGCGCTTTGGATTTGCGTCGGATCAAGGCGCGGTGCGCAGGCAAGGGTTGTTCCCTTGGCAAGCGCCGCAACACCGAGCCGGCGCAAATCCAAAGCGCCCAACCTATTGTAAATAAAATTGAGTGGGCCGCAGCCAGCGCTCCCACAGCTATGTTGGCCAGGCTTGCCGCAGAATGACTGCGGCGGCGCCTGTCCGCCTCGCTGTGAAAGCGCTGGCTGTGGCTGAATGTAATGTAAACCCTTGCCGGGTTAATAAC
>JALTLT010000048.1 GCA_027001815.1 Gammaproteobacteria bacterium
ACAATTCATCCCTGAATTGTCAGAGAACGGGAGCCGAAAAACGCGGTTTTCGGCTCCCTTGCAAAATCAATCACCTGCGGTGACTGATTTTGGCGGCACATCCCTGTGCCGCAGGAATCTCTGAATAGATCAGAGATTCCATAAGGGAAACTGGGCTCATCATAACAATTTTTAATGAATTAGAGAATACTGATAGAGGGCGGGGGAGGCAGGGAGTGGAGGAGACGTAAGAGGTGCCGTGAAGAGCGAGGAGGCGAGAGGCCGGAAGCCAGCCACCCGCGCCGCCTCCCCGGCATCGGGGCGGCGAAGAGGATGGAGAGAAGAGAGGCTGCCGCCCCGGGGCAGTCAGCAGCGGATGTCAGAGAGCTGGGTGTGGAGACGCTCTGCCAGTTCGGCGAGCTGCCGGCCGGCAGAGGCGGTCTGCTGCGCGCCGGCGGTGGCCTGCTCGGCCGTTTCGCGGATCACCATGCCCTTCTGATTGATGGTCTCGGTCACCCGATGCTGCTCCGAGATGGCGCCGGCGATCTCCTCGTTCATTCCCCGGATCTCGCTCACCGCCTCGATGATGTCGCCGAGGGCGCTTCCCATCTCGGAGACCTGGGTGGAGCCGCGCCGGGCCTGATCCCGCGCCTCTTCCATGACGCCGACCGCATTTCCCGCCTGACTGCGCAGCCGGTTGATGATCGACTGGATCTCCTCGGTCGATTCATGGGTGCGACTGGCCAGGGTGCGTACCTCGTCGGCCACCACTGCGAAGCCGCGCCCCTGCTCCCCGGCGCGGGCCGCCTCGATGGCGGCATTGAGGGCCAGCAGGTTGGTCTGCTCCGCGATCCCCTGGATCACGTCGAGCACCATGCCGACGTCGTTGCTGTCCGATTCCAGGCGGTGCATGGCCGTGGCCCCCTCCTCCACCTGGCGGGCCAGCGCCTCGATCTCCCGGGTGGTCCGTGACACCAGCTCCATGAGCTCCTTGGAGATCCGGTCGGTTCGGCTGGCCCGTTCGGCGGCCCGCTGGGAGTTGTCGGCCATGAGCGAGGCGGTGTCGGTCATCTGTTCCAGCGCACCGGCCACGTCGTTGACGCCGGCCTGCTGCCGCTGCATGCAGACCTCGGTCTCCTCCACCACCTGGCCGAGGGTGTCGGACTCCTGCTGGAGACGGCTGGTGATATCGGCCAGTTCCTGGAAGGTGGCCCGCAGATTGGCCGCCATGCGGTTTACGCTGGCCGCGATGGCACCCACCAGATCATGGCTCTCGATGGTGCAATGGCTGGCGAGCTGCTTGTCCGCGACGGCATCCGCCACCTCCGCGAGACGCCGCAGCCTCGACAGCAGCACCCAGTTGGTCAGCCTGTAGTTGACGATGCCGATCGTTGCACCCGCGGCGACGCAGGCGACCACGAACCAGCCGAGCATCCCCTCCCGGAACTCCACGAAGAGGGTGGCGAAAAGGGGAAAGATCGCTCCCACCCCCAGTCCGAAGGCGAGAAAACTCAACAGCAGTCCGCGCAGCACGCTGGGCTTGGAAAACACGGCATACCTCCATCGACGCAACACTCCGGCTGCTTCCGGTTCCGGTGGACGGGAGGGGACACGGCGGATGCCGGAGACACTGCCGTCGCGTTCCGGGACGATCTGCCCTTCCTTCTCTCACCGGGAAGGGCCTGACCCCTCTTCTTTGTCCCCTTATCGTCACAACCCCGATTTTCTTGACCCCATATGTATCCCCTCCGCCGGGAGGGCGCCGCGGCCGGGCATCGAGGGCGCATCGAGGTCATCATGAAGAACGGCCCCGAAGGGCCGTTCCTGGTACTGCAAAACGAAATGGTAAGGACGACTACTTGCCCACCATCTCCTCGAGCGCCTCCTCGATGGCACCGGGAGCACACATGATGGACATGAAGCTGTTCTTGCCCATCATGCTCAGGTCCGGGAAGCTGATGGCGATACGGAACTTGGCGTGCAGGGCGACCACCTCCTTGCCGTCCACCAGCACCCCGTAGGGAAGGTGAGGGGTGTGCTTGGTGTCGCTGAAGTCGATATAGTCCATGATGTACTTGTCGCCGCTGCACTCGTGCTTCGCGCCGCTCAGTGCCACGCCGAAGAGGGTCATGTCGGCACCGGGGATGTCGACGCGATAGACCTTGCCGGTCCCGCCGGCACCCTTGGAGAGGCCCTCCTCCACCTTCGCCACCGCCTCGTCGTGGCTGCCGAACTCGCCCAGCTCGTAGGGATCGTCGAAGTAGGGCATCATCACCTTGTAGTGATACTTGCGCAGCTTCTTCTCGGTGAGCCCCTTCTTCGATCCGAAGTCGCGGATCTTGCCCAGCGTGGAGGCGAGCTTCTCCGCCACGTCGCGCAGATCTCCCTTGAGACGGAAGGCGGCCGCCCAGTAGGGGGGATTGGCGTAGGCGACCTGGATCTTGTCACCGACCTGGGTCACACCCACCCGGATCACGGCGCCGAAACCGCCCCGCTTGCTCTTGGCGGCAACCTCCTTGAGGGCACTACTGGTGATGGCGATCGCCCGGGCACCAGGATAGGGAGCATAGTCGCCGGCGATCTCGAAGCCGGCGGCAGAGAGCTTGCCCTTGACGCTCTCCACCACCGTGGCCAGATCACCGCTCTCCTCCGCAGCCAGAACGAACGGCTTGAGCTTCTCCGCCGCCTGGACAGATCCGCTGGCCATCCAGAACGCACCGACCACCGCCAGCAATACGCGCAGCATCGTTTTTCTCATCTTCATCTTTGTCTTCCCTCACTCCTCGTGTGATCCGATACCCGCTCAGGCAAAAAGGGGGACGAACGACCGGCGGTCGTTCGTCCCCTTGCCGGATGCCGGAAACCTCATCAGAAGTTGTGGCTATACATCACCTGCCAGCTCAACTGCTCGTGCGAGATGTCCACGCCCTGGTTCTCGATGGTGGTATCGTAGTTCTGCGCCTTCGAGAGGGCGAAGTTGACCTGGTTCGCATCGCTGAACTGATAGCCGACGCCGAAGGTGTAGTGCTTCTCCACGATGGCCGGGAAAAGCGGGTTGAGATAGAGGTCGGGGACCGGGTTGCTGGCCTGGTTGTAGCCGACCCGCAGGGTCAGGGCGTCGTTCACCGCATAGGCGGCGCCGAGGGAGATGACCGTCTGGTCGTCCCAGTCCTGATACATGGTCAGATCCATGTCCAGACCACCGAAACCGCACGCGGGGTTGGGCGCAACGGGGTCGTCACAGTTGCCCTGGTCGGCGTCGGCGTTGAAGGTCATGTTGAAGTCGGACATGACACCGGACCAGTCGATCTTCTTCACGTCCATCGCCACCATCAGGGCGTCGGTGGCCTGGAAGGAGAGTCCGATGCCATAGGTGGCGGGCCACTGGAAGTCGACCACGTCCAGTTCACCCTTCACCGGGATCGCCATGTCGTCCATGGGGGTGTCGGGCACGCCGTCACCGTCGGTGTCCACCACCATGTCCACCTGCATGCTGAGGGTGGCGTTCTCGGTGTTGAGATCGGAGATGGCGGTCTTGGAGTGGTAGGTGCCGCCGATGGTGAGACGGTCATTGACCTTGTAGGTGAAACCGATCTTGCCGGCCAGGCCGTAGCCACGCGCCTCGCCCGTGAAGTCACTGGAGTTGGAGAAGTCGATCCGCGCCCAGTCGACGTTGGTCAGCATGCCACCTGCCATCATGCCGAGCATGGCATCCACCATGCCGCCAGTGGCGGTACCGTAGGTCTGGGTGCCCCCCATCCCGGCGATGAAGTCACCGAACTGCTCTCCGCTCATGGCCATCATGATGTCCATGCCGGCCCAGACGAAATCGAGGGAACCACCCACGTTGAGGTTGTCATTGACCGAGTAGGTCAGCGGCACCATGAACCGGCCCACGCCCACCTCGGAGCGCACTCCGTCACCGGTCGGGATTGGCATGCCGGTGATGGGATCCACGGCGGGATTGGCCAGGAAGCTGTCCTCGCCATACTCGGTACCCATACCGCCCTGGGCGAAGACGGCGACGCCGTAGGTCCAGGAGCCGTCACGGCGCATCCAGCCCATTGCCGGCATCCAGAAGGCGTCGGCAGAGGAGTCGGCGCTCATTCCGTAATCAGGTACGGAAACGGTGATGTCCGGCCCCAGGAAACCGAGCGCCAGATCGAGGCGGTTGGTGCCGTCCTCCGCCAGCCCCATGGTGGCGGGATTCATCATGGTCGCCGAGGTGCCTGCGTCGTAAGCGAAACCGGCCCCGCCCATCCCCAGGGCGACCGGGCCATACCCCTCCAGATTCATTCCATTGGTGGCATGTGCCGCAGTGGAGAACACCAAGGCAGCCCCCGTACACAGCACTGATGCGCTTTTGTGGAAAGATTTCATTACGTTTTACTCCTCTGCTGCAAGATGCAACCTTTTTGTTGTGTAATAGCAACACCAAAAGTGTTGTGATCCGTATCCTTGCATGCAGGTTGCATCCTGTCAACAGAACGGAATAATTTAAGTATATGATTACTTTGTAATATTTGAATTATCCTTCCGGCAACGACGCGGACGGGCAGAATCCCGGCCTGCCCGGGCGAGTGGGGAAAATTCCCATTCCCTCTCCCGAAAGGCACCGCCCCACTCCCCCTCCCCTCGGATCTTCCACCCTTTTTTCAACGTGTTAGGAGGGCAAAGGGTCGTCCCCCGAGGGCGTCCGGGAAAATCTCCCCGTTCCCCCGTGCCCGTCGGGGAGAGAGCGGCGGGCTTTCACCCGGGCCATCGGTTGGCTATGCTTCGACTGTCCGTGACGGCCCCGCAGCTTGTGGCGTGATTCCGACAGGGAAAGCCTGTTCGATTCGCGGGAAGGGAGCGGAGGGGGCGGCGCAACGAGGTGCCGTCGATGATCGTGCGGGATGGATCGGGGCCCCACTCCCCGGTCCGGCTCACCGGCGACGACTGCAGTAACGTGCCCGCCGCCCGCTCATCACTCCCCGATACAGGCACCCGGAATGTCCCGAGCCACCATGGCCACCCCTTCCCGGGGTAGATGAGGTCACGTGGCGGACGGACAGGGAGCAGCGTCCACACAGCGGGCAGCAGGGGCCCTTTTCAGCGGGGCCACTTCCATGACAAGACACCATTCAGACTGAGAGGGACAGAATAATGAAAAGGTCGCTAACCAGTTCTATCCGTTCGGGCGCAGCGGTTGGAGGGCTGATGCTGCTCGCACCACTCGCTCACGGTGCCGGTTTTGCCATCATCGAACAGAGTGTAGCGGGGCTCGGCAACGCCTTCGCCGGTGGTGCCGCGGTGGCCGAGGACGCCAGCACCATCTATTTCAATCCGGCCGGCATGAGCCGCCTCGAGGGATCCCAGGCAATGGCGGGATTCCACATCATCAACACCTCCAGCCAGTTCACCGACGATGGCGGGACGGGCGTCTACAACCCCTTCACCGGCACCATGCAGAGCATGGGCGGTGGCGATGGTGGCGATGCCGGGGGAACCGGCCTCATCCCCAACCTCTACCTGACCGTACCGATGACCGATCGGGTCCGTTTCGGCCTCGGCATCAATGCACCGTTCGGTCTCAAGACGGAATATGACAGCGACTGGGCGGGGCGCTATTTCGCCGTCGAATCCGATGTGAAGACCATCAACATCAACCCCGCCTTCTCCTACCAGGTGACCGATGCGCTGTCGGTCGGCATCGGCTACAACCTGCAGTACATCGAGGGAACCCTGAGCAACGCGGTGGACTTCGCCACCATCTGCGGAGGCTTCGCCAGCTTCGGCTTCCCCACCTCCACCTGCGCCGGAGCACCGGGAAGCGCCGACGGGTTCGCCGAGATCACCGGCAGTGACTGGAGCGGCGGCATCAACATGGGCCTCCTCTACGCGTTTTCCGAGGGTACGCGCGTGGGAATCCACTACCGTTCCCACATCACCCACAATCTCGCCGGTGATGCCGATTTCAGCGACGTGCCCGCCGAACTGCTGGCGATCGGCGCCTTCGTTGACTCCGACGCCACCCTCTCCATCGCCCTGCCGGAGACCGTCTCCGCCAGCATCTACCACGAGGTGAGCGACGATCTGGCCCTGATGGCCGATCTCACCTGGACCGACTGGACCCGTTTCGACGAACTGGTCATCACCTACGACAACGGCACCCAGGGCAGCACCGTGCAGCCGGAGGAGTGGAACTCCAACGTCCGCTATTCCATCGGTGCCACCTGGGCCATGGACAAGCACTGGAAACTGCGTGGAGGCCTCGCCTACGACGAGACGCCCATCCCTTCGCCCGAGAAGCGGACCCCGCGGATCCCCGGCAACGACCGCACCTGGATCAGTGCCGGCGCCAGCTATCAGTACAGCGCCGACATGCGGTTCGACGTGGGTTACGCCCATCTGTTCGTCTCCGACACCGAGATCAACCACAGCAACGAGCTGGGCGCCATCATCTCCGGCACCTACGACTCTTCGGTGGATATCTTCAGCGCCCAGATCCAGTGGGCATTCTGAGAGATCATCCCGTGCCCTCCTGCCCCCCCCTCGCGGGTCGGGGCACGACGGGGAGAGAACAACCGCCCGGTCGCTCTAAAGCGGCCGGGCGGTCTCTTTATCGGATGCAGGCGAAGGCCTCGTGGCAGGCGGTGACACCTCGCACGCCGCGAGAGTGGACCAAGGGAAAGGGGGGGCCGGGAAGCAGGGGGAAGAGAGAGGAGAAACGACACGCCGCACATCCCTGTGCGGATGGCCGATCGGCCGTGTCTATGCGATCGTGTGTGTCGCGTGATGCAGCGGTCTTGTCAGATATAGAGGCAGATGTCGGCGTCGCCGGCGAACTCGAAGAAGGAGGCAGCGCCACCGAACTCCAGGCCGTCGATGAAATCGTCCGGATTCATGTCGAACAGATCGACGGTCATCTGGCAGGCGACCATCTTCACATCCGCCTCACGACAGAGATCACGCAGCTCCTCGATGCTGGCCACACCCTTCTTGGCCATCTTCTGCTTCATCATCATGGTCATCATCGCCTCCATTCCCGGCAGGGCCTGGAGCAGCGTCGGGAACCACTTGTCCATGGCCATCGGCATGGGCATACCGGGGTTGCCGAGCGAAGTGACCTTGAGATCGAGATTCTTCTTGACCAGTTGCAGGCCGTAGAAGGTGAAAAAGATTTCCGTCTCGTAGCCGAGAGCGGCTGCGGTGGAGGAAAGGATGAAGGGCGGGTAGGCCCAGTCCAAAGTACCCTTGGTGGCGATGATTGCCAGTCTCTTGTCAGACATCTGGCGAGCCCTCTCTGTTGGCCGCTGGAAAGGGGCCGCCCGTCACGGGCGACCCCGGTCAGCGGACTTGAACCGTGTATTTCCGATCAGGCCTTCTTGATCAGGAAGTAGAACTTTCCACCCTCTTCACGCGACTCCATCAGCTCGTTGCCGGTCTGCTTGGCAAAAGCCTCGAAGTCCTTCACCGAACCGGGATCGGTGGCGATGATGTGAAGGACCTGGCCAGCCTGCATGCCCGCCAGGGTCTTCTTGGCGCGGAGAATCGGCAGCGGGCAGTTGAGTCCGCTCGCGTCGAGTTCTTGGTCGAAGTTTGCCATATTGCTCCCCTTGTGAAATGTCCATCTCGGGTTCGTCGATTCGCCTTGCGGCGGCCTTGCGAGGTTTCGGATTTCACCCCGAAACCCCTATGCGGCACGTTGAGTGCCGCCCTTTTCGATGGCTG
>JALTLT010000049.1 GCA_027001815.1 Gammaproteobacteria bacterium
GCCTTCGCCGATTGCCCGGAGGGTGGCATGGGAAAGGGAGGCTTCCTTCCGTCGCCGGGACTCCATCTCCGGGGGCCGGCGCATCGCGGATTCCCCTTATGGATATAGGCCATCCCCATACCTTAAGGTGGGACGAGGAGTCTCCCCGCGGCTTCCTCCCGGGGGAGGGGAGGGAACCGGAGATGTGTGGGTCAGGAGGCCGGGTGTCTGCCGCTGTCCGATGAGGTGTGGGAGGAACGCTTGCTGTTCGAAGAACGCCATCAACTGGATCCGCTCGACGCCAGCCTGCCGTTGCGGCTCAAGCTGGAGTTCCTCCACCGTATGATCCGGCAGCACCTGCCGTTCGTTCACCGCGCCAGCGTGGTCCTCTACGACCGCTCCACCGATCTGCTGAAGACCTTCGTCGCCAGTGGTGAGGACAACCCCGTCGATCACTACCAGGCGCGGCTTGCCGATTCCGCCTCCCTGAAGCGAATGGTGGAGTCGCGCAGGCCCCGCGTCATCAACGACCTCACTTTGCTCGAGGGTGGCCACAGCAGGCCGGCCCAGGGTCTGCTGGCAGCCGGCTATCGGGCCAGCTACGCCTTCCCAATGTTCCACGGCGATCGGCTCTTCGGGATCCTCTTCTTCAACTCCCGCGAGGCCGGGGTCTTCAAGGAGGGGGTGTTGCAGGATCTCGCCATGCTGAGCCACATGATCACCCTCCTGGTGATCAACGAGGTCTCCACCCTGCGCACTCTCACCGGCGCCCTCAAGACCGCCAGTTGTCTCACCCGACACCGCGACTGGGAGACCGGCTCCCATCTGGAACGGATGGCCCGCTACGCCCGTCTCATCGCCCGTTCTCTGGCGGAGTTTGGAGACCTGAGCGACGAGTTCGTCGAACACCTGTTTCTCTTCGCCCCCCTCCACGACCTCGGCAAGCTGGCCGTTCCGGACCGGATCCTGCTCAAGCCCGGCCCCCTCACCCCCGCCGAGCGGCGGGAGATGGAGTGTCATCCCGTCACCGGCCGGGAGATGGTCGATTCGATGCTGGAGAATTTCGGCCTGGAGTCGCTCTCCTATGCCACCATGCTGCGCAACGTGGTCGAGTTCCATCACGAGGCGATGGACGGGAGCGGCTATCCCCACGGTCTGAAGGGGGAAGAGATCCCCGTGGAGGCACGGATCGTGGCGGTGGCGGACGTCTTCGACGCCCTCACCTCCAGTCGTCCCTACAAGCAGGCGTGGAGCAACGAGGAGGCGTTCGCGGAGCTGCGTCGCATGGCGCGGAGCCGACTCGATCCCGCGTGTGTAGAGGCGCTGCTGGGGGCGCCGGACGAGGTCGAGGAGATCCAGCGCACCTTCCGGGAGGATGGACTGGGGTGACGGCCGGCCGCGGGGCTGCCCGTGCCCGCCGCGGAGTCAGGTGTCCGTGGGCCGCGGCGGCGTCTCCCCCCGCCGGCGGAAGAGCAGATCCCACACCCCGTGGCCGAGCCGCTCGCCCCGGCGCTCGAACTTGGTGGCCGGACGGTCGGCCGGCCGGGGGCTGAAGCGCCCCGGCCCGGCCACGTTTTCGAAACCGGCCGCCGCTTCCATGGTCTCCAGCATCTGTTGTGCATACTCCTCCCAGTCCGTGGCCATGTGAAAGATGCCGCCGGGGCGGAGCTTGCGAGCCACCAGTTCGACGAAGGCGGGCTGCAGGATGCGCCGCTTGTGGTGGCGTTTCTTGGGCCAGGGGTCGGGAAAGAAGAGCAGCACCCGATCCAGGGAGCGGTCGGGGATGTGGTGTTCCAGCACCTCCACGGCGTCGTGGCTGATCACCCGGACGTTCTCGAGGCCCAGTGCCTCGATCCGCAGCAGCAGATGTCCCACGCCGGGGCGATGCACCTCGACGCCCAGGAAGTCCTGTTCGGGGGCCGCTTCGGCCATGGCGGCCAGCGACTCGCCATTGCCGAAACCGATCTCGAGGGTGCGGGGCGCGTTCCTCCCGAACAGGGCCTCCAGGTCGAGCACTCCCTTCGGCTCCACCCCCCACCGGGGCCAGAGCGTCTCCAGTGCCCGGGCCTGCGAACGGGTCAGCCTTCCCTCGCGACGGACGAAGGAGCGGATGCGGCGTCTGGGGTGACCGGTTCCCGTCAAGTTCAGAAGAAGGTCCCGTCGATGGGGGATGAGGCGGAGGCGAAGCGCTTGCGCGGGATCCGGCCGGCGAGGAAGGCCTCGCGGCCCGCCTCGATCGCCTTCTTCATGGCGGAGGCCATGAGCACGGGGTTCTTCGCACCGGCGATGGCGGTGTTCATCAGCACCCCGTCGCAGCCCAGCTCCATGGCCACCGCGGCGTCCGAGGCGGTACCCACCCCCGCGTCCACCAGGATCGGCACCTGGGCATTCTCGACGATGGTGAGGATGTTGTAGGGGTTGCGGATGCCGAGCCCGGAACCGATGGGTGCCGCCAGCGGCATCACCGCCACGCACCCCATCTCCTCGAACCGCCTGGCGACGATCGGGTCGTCGTTGGTGTAGACCATCACCTTGAATCCCTCGTCGATGAGGGTCTCGGCCGCCTCGATGGTCTGGATGATGTCGGGGAAGAGAGTCTTCTCGTCGCCCAGCACCTCCAGCTTCACCAGGTCGTGACCGTCCAGAAGCTCCCGCGCCAGGCGGCATGTGCGCACGGCGTCCTTCGCCGTGTAGCAGCCGGCGGTATTGGGCAGGATGGTGTACCTGTCGGGCGGCAGCACGTCGAGCAGGTTGGGCTCGTCCGGATTCTGGCCGATGTTGGAGCGCCGGATGGCGATGGTGACGATCTCGGCGCCCGCCGCCTCGGTGGCGAGGCGGGTCTCCTTCAGGTCGCGGTACTTGCCGGTACCGGTCAGGAGGCGCGAGCGGTAGGACTTGCCGGCGATGATCAGTGGATCGTCACCGGTGCCGGTGGGTGCAGTGGATACAGCGGACATGGGCGATGGTTCCGGGGTTGGGGGCGGGGCGTCAGCCGCCGCCGATGGCGTGCACCACCTCGACGCGGTCGCCCTCGTTGAGGCGGAACTCCGCATAGCGGCTGCGGGGCACGATCTCTTCGTTCACCTCCATGGCGATGCGCCGGCCGCCCAGGGCCAGCCGTTCCACCAGGTCGGCGGCGCTGCTGCCTTCCGGGAGTTCCCGGGGCTCGCCATTGAGGATGATCTGAATGGTAGACATGTCGTGGTGTGTCTTGCTAATTTCGCCGGGACACCATTCTACAACAAACCGTGTGCGGGGGGGGATCGCCTCGAGTCCGCCGCGCTGCCGGCGAATACCAACAACAACCGCGAGCCCCACCGCCGGGGGGCGGGAGTCGAACGACATGAGCAGACAGGTGGAGGATATCATCACGGCGGAGCGGGCCGGGACCCTCTCCGGCCTGTTCCACGAGCGGGTGCGCCGCTCCCGCGACGAGGTCGCCTATGTGGGCCATGATCGCGGCCTGAAACAGTGGGTGGAGAGTACCTGGGGGGAGATGCTGGCCCGCGTCGCCCACTGGCAGGCGGGCCTCGGCCAGGAGAACCTGGAGAAGGGTGACCGGGTGGCCATCATGCACCGCAACTCCAAGGAGTGGGTGGTCTTCGAACAGGCTGCCCTGGGGCTGGAGCTGGTGGTGGTGCCCCTCTATACCGACGATCGTCCCGAGAACGTCGCCTACATCATCGACGATGCGGCCATCTCCCTGCTGCTGGTCAGCGACCGTGGCATGTGGCGGCGCCTGAAACCGGCGGTGGAGAAGTGCGCCTCCCTCAAGCGGGTGCTGGTGCTGGAAGGGGACGTGGAGGAGGACCAACGGGTCCGCAACGTCCCGGAGTGGCTTCCGGAAGAGGACGAGGAAGAGCCCTTCCGGCCCGTGCGCAGCGGGGCCGACCCGAAGAGTCTCGCCACCATCGTCTACACCTCGGGCACCACCGGCCGCCCCAAGGGGGTGATGCTCTCCCACTGGAACATCCTCTCCATCGCCCACAGCGCGCTGATCTCCTATGAGGTCTTCACCAGCGACATGCTGCTCTCCTTCCTGCCGCTCTCCCACACCTTCGAGCGCACCGTCGGCTACTATCTGCCGATGATGGCCGGCGCCTCGGTCAGCTACGCCCGCTCGGTGCAGCAGCTCGCGGACGACCTGGTGCAGGTGCGTCCCACCACCCTGATCGCGGTGCCGCGCATCTTCGAGCGGATCCACACCCGGATCCAGCAGCAGTTGGCGAAGAAGGGGGTGGTGGCCCGCTTCCTCTTCAACCTCACCGTGCGGGTGGGGTGGAGACGCTTTCTCGCCCGCCAGGGGGAGGCCATGCGGGGGCCTTCCCTGCTCCTGTGGCCCGTGCTGGACAGGCTCGTGGCCCGTGGCATTCGCGACAAGCTGGGGGGGCGTGCCCGTCTGGTGGTGAGCGGGGGAGCGGCGTTGCCGCTGCAGGTGTCCAAGGTGTTTCTGGGGCTGGGAATCCCGATCCTGCAGGGCTACGGCATGACCGAGACCAGCCCGGTGGTCTCGGGCAACCCGGTGGAGCGCAACAAGCCGGCCTCGGTAGGTCTTCCCCTGAAGCACGTGGAGGTGAAGATCGGCGAGAACGACGAACTGCTGGTGAGGGGCCCCGGTGTGATGCTGGGGTACTGGAACAATCATGCCGCCACCGCGGCCATGATTGATGCCGATGGCTGGCTCCACACGGGGGATCAGGCGCGTATCGACGAGGACGGCTACATCTACATCACCGGCCGCATCAAGGACATCCTGGTTCTCTCCAACGGGGAGAAGGTGCCGCCCGCGGATGCCGAGGCGGCGATCATGATCGACCCGCTGTTCGAGCAGGTGCTGGTACTCGGGGAGGGCAAGCCGTTTCTCTCCGCGATCGCCGTGCTCAACTCGGAGGAGTGGTTCGCCCTGGCCCAGGAGCTCGGCCTCGATCCGACCGATGGCAGCAACCTGCGGTCCGAGAAGGTGGAGAGACGGCTGGTGAATCGCATGCGGGAGCTGATGAGCGACTTCCCCGGCTACGCCAAGATCCGCCGTGTCCATGCGACCCTGGAGCCCTGGACGGTGGACAACGGGTTGCTCACTCCCACCCTCAAGGTGAAGCGTGCCAAGGTGCTCGAACGGTACCAGAAGGAGGTGGCGGCGATCTACGAGGAGCGCTGATCCGGGCGGTGTTCACCCCTGCGGTGGGGGGCTGGCGAGGATATAGACCGGTGTTCCCACCTCCACCTCTTCGAAGAGGGTGACGATATCCTCGTTGCGCATGCGGATGCAGCCGTGGGAGACGGGCCGACCGATCAGTGCCTCTTCCGGCGTGCCATGGATGTAGATATAGCGGGCGCGGGAATCCACCTCGCCGCCCAGGTTGACGCCGGGCTCGAGTCCCTCCAGCCAGAGAATGCGTGTGGTGATCAGGTCCTGCTCCGGGTAGTGACCAGGGGAGACCACTTCACCGGTGGGATGGCGGCCCCGGAAGACGGTTCCCGGTGGAGATCCCGCGCCGATCTTCTCTCCCACCCGGTGGAGGCCGGTGGGGGTACGATGGCTGCCGCTGCGGTTGCCGAAACCCTCGCGGGCGGTGGAGACGGGCCAGCAGCTCGCGCCTCCCTCGCGGGGGAGGCGCCAGAGCTGCTGCTCGGCGCCCACCACCAGCAGCAGGGTGGACTGGCCTATCCGCGGGTCGCGCCGCAACATGGTCTCCAGGGCGACCAGTGATGGAGGGAGGGGTTCGCTCATGTTCTGTCGTGCCCGCCCTTGTGCCGGGACGGGCCCCGGGAAAGGGAGCAGTGACGGGTTCAGGCCTCGCGAGAGAGTTCCTTGGCTTCCTCTGCGGTGTCTTCGACGCGCAGAACGATGTCGGCACTGCCCAGCCGGACCTCGTCGCCATGGTGAAGGGTGTGCATGTGGATCTTCTTGTCGTTGACGAAGGTGCCGTTGAGACTGTCGAGATCCTCGATGTAGGAAGCGCCGAAGATGGTCACCACCTTGGCGTGCCGGTTGCTGACGGTGGGGTGATCGATACGGATGTCGACCTTCCTCGAGCGGCCCAGCGTCAGGGTACCGTGGGCGAGGCGCGTCTCGGCGATGGGCGTACCCTTCTTTTCGATGATCAGCAGCATGGTTGCTTCCGCTTGGTTTCAGGCCCGGCTCCGATCGACCTCTTCATCTCATGCAGCCGTGCGATGCCCCTCCGGACGACCCAACTGCACCACGAAACTGTAGTTGCCCAGGTGGACCACGTCTCCCGGGTGCAGGGTGTGCATCTGGACCTTTCGGCCGTTGACGAAGGTGCCGTTGGTGCTGCCCAGGTCCTCGATGTAGGAAGCCCCGAAATAGGTCACGATCTGTGCATGGCGATTGCTCACCGTCCGGTCGTCGATAACCAGATCGTTGTCCCGTGATCTTCCCAGGTGCAGCGTTCCCTCTCTGACGAGAATGATCGATTCCGACTCCCTTGAACTTCTCAGACTGATCCGGTTCATCTTCTCTGCCTCTTCTTTTGCCTTGAGTCTCCATTGTAGGAGGCGTTCCGGGAGATTCATGTGATGGAATCGGATCGCTCCGGGTGAATATTCCCTGTGTGCTCTTCCGGGGAGGACCGGGAAAACGCGCCAATTGTCAATCCGCGGCCTCGCCATCATCCGCGAGAGGTCGACAAGGGGTCAATAGCGAAATACCCTGACTCCCCTCGCCCGTCGGGTTGTTCCTCCCTTTTTCCGGGTCCGATGCGGCATGCCGGACCCGGGGGAGTGGAATCGGCCTCCCCGCCACGGCACAGAGTGGGGAGTCGGATGTTCGCGTCGCCGACGGGACTACCCGCCTGGGCGCTTGCGACGGGGCAACAGCCCCTCTCTGGCGAGATAGTCGTGAATCTCCATGGAAGCGAGCTTGCTGATATCCTTGGCCAGCTCGCGGGTGTTGACGTCGCGCAGCCTCGACTGCATGGCCTGCCGCAGGAAACCGAGCATACGCTTCTCCGAGGCCAGGATCACCTCCTTCGCCCTCATCCTCTCCGACAGACTCGCGCAGTGGTTGGCGATCTCGTGGGCGAAGCGGCGTTCGATCTCGTCCGTGTGCTGACTGCGGTGATCGTCGTAGCCGTGGGCTGGGCCACCGTTGGGAGCGCGGTTACGGCCCGTTTTCGCCTCTGTCCACAATTCGCCGTCCGGGAGCTCCTTCTCGGGGTTGACCATGTCTTCCAGTTCCACCAGCCGGGGGCTGGACTCCAGCTCCGGAATCTCCGCCTCCTCCAGCCTGAAAAAACGGGCTCTTGCACCGTCCACGACTACTACGCAGTACTGGTTCATGCATGCCTCCTTCCAGCTTGCGGGCGGGAGATGCACGGAACGACTCCCACCCGGTTCGATCTTTGGAGAGTGGCGGGGAAGGAACAACCCTCCCTCACCTCTGTTCGGAATGGTGTCGGTTGCAAGGGCGTGTCGCGGTACCGACATTATCT
Organism: Gammaproteobacteria bacterium; assembly: GCA_027001815.1. GTDB lineage: Bacteria > Pseudomonadota > Gammaproteobacteria > JALTLT01 > JALTLT01 > JALTLT01. Next base: position 7,434 of record JALTLT010000049.1, read on the forward strand.
TCTCTCCCCCTTCTGGACATTGGGGGCAGATTCCGGAAACCCAACAGGGGGGAAGGGGGAGAGCGGCGACAGGAGAGAAGGATTCATCACGGGTTTTCTCCACGACAGGTGGATTACCGGTTCCCTACCATTCTATTATGGACTCAAACTGCCGGAGTGCCAGTGGCCGGCGGGGAGTTGTCCGGGTATGCCCATCTTTGTTCCGTGGTTTCAGATGGTTGCGGCTGCTGATCAGC
>JALTLT010000050.1 GCA_027001815.1 Gammaproteobacteria bacterium
CACCGGTGCCTGCAGGCCCGCTTCCCGCACCCGGGCGGGGAGCCTCGCCAGTTCGGAGATCAGTCGCGTCTGCTGTCCGGTGGTGCCGTTGGCGATCGCGGCCGCCGGGGTCGTCGGCGGGAGGCCGACCGCGATCAGCGAGCGGCTGATCTCCCCGATGTTGTGGAGGCCCATGTAGATCACCAGCGTCTTGCGCGGATCGGCCAGCTTCTGCCAGTCGAGATCGAGAGGGCGGCCGTCGCGCCGATGGCCGGTGACGAACTGGACGCCCTCGGCGAGGCCGCGATGGGTGAGAGGGATGCCGGCGTAGCTGGTGCAGGCCGAGGCGGAGGTGATGCCGGGCACCACCTCGAAGGGGATACCGTGTCTGACCAGCTCCAGGGCCTCCTCGCTGCCGCGACCGAAGACGAACGGGTCACCCCCCTTGAGACGCACCACGGTTCGGTGGTGACGGGCGAGCCGCACCAGCAGGCGGTTGATCTCCTCCTGGGTCATGGCGTGCAGGCCGTGGCGCTTGCCCACATGGATGCGGCTGGCGCCCGGCCCGACCAGTTCGAGGATCGCTTCCGATACCAGCCGGTCATAGATGACCACGTCGCAGTCTTGGAGCAGGCGATAGGCCTTGACCGTCAACAGGTCGGGATCGCCGGGACCGGCCCCCACCAGATAGACTTTCGCTTCTGCCTTCACTTGAATTCACCCTCTGCTGGAACGGGCCACCGGGGCGGGCCGACCGCTTTCGAAGCCGGTCGGTGATTGAGCCCTATTATCGGGAGGTTGTCCTCGCAGCGGCCTTGATATTAGTCAAGGGATCGTGCAGGGAGGCGCCGGCAGACTGCCGGGAGAGGCGGTATCCCGTTGCCGGGTCGAAAAAGCCCGGGGGTGGGCATTTCCGACATTCTGGCAAAGGGGAGGCCGGCTGGGCGATGGGAGCGGGTTGATCCAGATCAAACCGCCCCGCGACGTTTCCTTGCTAATCTGCCGGGAAGGGCTGTCGCGGCGGGGAGGGGGTTGCCCCGGCGCAGGAGTTCTGCGCCGGCGTCTTGCGGATCTCTCCGCCAGCCAGCGCGGGAGACGGAGCACTCTTCTGGGGGAATCGCCATGAACCAGCAGATCAGCATGTTCGGGGTGGCGCTGCTCATCCTGATCCTGATTACCGCCATCATTCTCGCCTTCGCCGCGGGACCCACTCATCCGCTCACCTGGGCTCTGGTCGCCTTCCTCGTGGCCATCCCCTTCCTGCACCGCCGTTTCGCACACCGTGGGCTGCTGGAGTGGAGCGAGGAGTACAGCGTCGGCATCCCCTCCATCGACCAGCAGCATCGCAAGCTGATCCGGCTCATCAACCAGTTGCAGACGGCGGTGGACTACTCCACCGGCGAGGAGTTCGAAAGGGAGGCGCTGGACGAACTGGTGGACTATACCCGCAGCCACTTCTCCTACGAGGAGGAACTCATGGAGAAGAACGGCTATCCCGAATTCGAGCCTCACCGGGAGCAGCACCGCAAGATGATCGCGAAGGTGGAAGAGGTCCTCTCCACCTACCCCCAGGACCCTCACCGCGCCATGGAGGATGCGCTCGAGTTCCTGCGCGAATGGCTGATCCATCACATCCAGGGGACCGACCGCCAGTACAGCGAATTCCTGCGCTCCAAGGGGGTGAGCTGAAAGGTGGAGCGGGCCCTTTCGCGGCCTGCCTCGTCACCGTGCCGCGGTGCCTGGATGCACTTCCGTTTTCAATGAGGCCAGCAGCCTGTCGGGCAATTGACAGACGGTCAGGTTCTGGTGCTTTCCGCGGGGCCCCGAGAGGCGGGAAGGCCCTCCCGGGGGACGCC
>JALTLT010000051.1 GCA_027001815.1 Gammaproteobacteria bacterium
CCCCCCGCCCACGCCCTTCACCAGGCCCTCGATCTCGCTGCCGAGGTGGTGGTCGGCAAGCGGAGGCAGATCGAGCTGGCGGTGGCCTGTCTCCTGGCCAGGGGACACCTGCTCATCGAGGACCAGCCGGGGGTGGGCAAGACCACCCTCGCCCATCTGCTGGCGCGGGTCACCGGCCTGACCTTCAACCGCATCCAGTTCACCGCCGACATGCTGCCGGCCGACCTGCTGGGCGTCACCCTCTTCGACCGTGACGAACACCGTTTCGAATTCCGCCCTGGCCCCGTCTTCACCCAGGTGGTGCTCGCCGACGAGATCAATCGCGCCATTCCAAAGACCCAGAGCGCCCTGCTGGAGGTGATGGAGGAGCGCCAGGTGAGCATGGAGGGGCAGACCCACCCCCTTCCGGAACCCTTCTTCGTCATCGCCACCCAGAATCCGGAGAGCCACGTGGGCACCTTCCCCCTGCCGGAGAGCCAGCTCGACCGGTTTCTCATGCGCATCGAGATCGGTTACCCCGATGCCGAAGCGGAGCGGATTCTGCTACGCGGCGGCGACCGGAGGGAGATGATCGACGCCCTCACTCCCGCCCTCACGGCGGGCCAGCTTCTGCAGCTCCAGAAGGAGGTCCAGGGCGTCCACGTCAGCGACGCCCTGCTCGACTACCTGCAGGCCCTCGGCCACTTCAGTCGCCAGGACGGTCGCTTTCTCCACGGCCTCTCACCCCGCGCCCTGCTGGGCCTGCTGCGTGCCGCCCAGGCGATGGCACTCCTGAACGAGCGCGATGCGGTGATGCCCGAGGACGTCCAGGCCGTCCTTCCCGCCGTCTGCGACCACCGCCTCCGCCTCGCCAGCGGTGAGCAAGGCGCAGCCGCCGAGATGCTGCTCCACTCCGTCGCCATCCCCTGACCGGATAACGAAAAAATGCCCTCCCCTCGACACCTCTCTCCAGACCTGCTCCACGCCGCTCGCCGGTTGTCGGGTCGCATCCCTTGTCGGGCCGCGAAACCCGTTCACTGGCCGGCTCGATAGGGCGGGCCGGACACCATGTCAGCTCCTCTTCCAATCCCCGGCTTCAGCGACCCGGTCAGCTCCCTCAGCCATCTGGCCGGCGCCCTGACCTTCGCCCTTCTCTCGATACCCCTCTTGCGCAGGGCCCGCGGCAATTCCGCCTCCATCTTCTCCCTGGCGATCTTCTGTCTCTCGGCGGTCTTTCTGCTGACCATGAGCGGGATCTACCACCTCCTGGACCAGGAGGGAAGCGCCCGGATGGTCTTCAAACGCCTCGACCACTCCGCGATCTTCGTTCTCATCGTCGGTACCATGACCCCCATCCACGCCATTCCCTTCCGCGGCTTCATGCGCTGGGGCTGGCTGGCGCTGATCTGGCTCCTGGCGATCACCGCGCTCACCCTCAAGGCGATCTTCTTCGAGACCTTCCCCGAATGGCTGGGGCTCACCCTCTACCTCACCCTCGGCTGGGCCGGTATCGTCACGGGGGGACTGATCATCCGCCGCTTCCACCTCACCTTCGCCTCCCCCATCCTGTACGGCGGAATCGCCTACACCCTGGGCGCCGTACTGGAGTTCCTGCAATGGCCGGCACCCTTGCCCGGCGTCGTCGGTCCACACGAACTCTTCCACCTGGCGGTTCTTGCCGGCCTCGGCTTCCACTGGTGGTTCATCCATCGCATCGCCCACCCCACCACCCTCCCCGCCTGAGGCCAGCGCCCCCCCCTGTCGCCCCGATTCACCCCCTCCACGCTTCGCCATACTCCATCGACCCCTCCCCATGGACACCCATTTTCAGACATGGACACCCATTTTTACGGT
>JALTLT010000052.1 GCA_027001815.1 Gammaproteobacteria bacterium
CTCCCTCCCCCTTCCCCCGCCGTTCCATGGCACCATTCTTGAATGACCTCGGCCATGTGATCACAAACCGACGCCTGGCCGCGATCTCCGCGAGGGAGGGCGGGTGGCGGAAGGGAGAACCACTTCATGAAGGCTGTGATTCTGGCGGGGGGCCTGGGTACCCGACTCAGCGAGGAGACGGTGCTCAAGCCCAAGCCCATGGTGGAGATCGGCGGCAAGCCGATCCTCTGGCACATCATGAAGATCTACGCCGCCCACGGCATCGAAGAGTTCATCATCTGCCTGGGCTACAAGGGCTATCTCATCAAGGAGTACTTCGCCAACTACTGCCTGCACATGTCCGACGTCACCTTCGACATGCGCAACAACCGCATGACCGTCCACCAGAACTCGGCCGAACCCTGGTCCGTGACCCTGGTGGACACCGGCGAAGATACCCTCACCGGCGGGCGTCTCAAGCGGGTGCGTCACTATCTGGAGAACGAGGAGCGCTTCTGCTTCACCTACGGCGACGGCCTCGGCGACGTGGACATCGGCGAGCTGCTCCGCTTCCATGGCGAGGCGGGCACCCATGCCACCCTCACCGCCACCCAGCCCCCCGGCCGCTTCGGTGCGTTGAGCCTCAAGGAGCACCGGGTGGCCGGCTTCCAGGAGAAACCCAACGGCGACGGCCGCTGGATCAACGGCGGCTTTTTCGTTCTCACCCCGGCGGTCTTCGACTATATCGAAGGCGACCGCACCATGTGGGAGCGGGAACCCCTCGAGCGGCTGACGGCTGAGGGTCAGCTCTCCGCCTACCGCCATCGCGGCTTCTGGCAGCCCATGGACACCCTGCGCGACCGCAACGACCTGGAGGCGCTCTGGTCCTCCGGCCGGGCACCCTGGAAGGTGTGGGAGTGAACGACCGATTCTGGCGCGGACGACGGGTCCTGGTCACCGGCCACACCGGCTTCAAGGGGAGCTGGCTCTCCCTCTGGCTGCAGGAGATGGGCGCCCGGGTGGCCGGCTTCGCCCTTCCCCCCCCGACCCGCCCCTCCCTCTACGAGAGTGCCCGGGTGGGCGAAGGGATGGAGAGCCACATGGGAGACCTGCGCGACCTGGAGGCCCTCACCGCCGTCGTCCGGCACTTCCGCCCGGAGGTGATCTTCCACCTGGCCGCCCAGCCCCTGGTGCGCCGCTCCTACCAGGAACCGGTGGAGACCTATACCACCAACGTGATCGGCACCGTCCATCTGCTGGAGGCGGTGCGCCGCTGTGAAACGGTCCAGGCGGTGGTCAACGTCACCAGCGACAAGTGCTACCACAACCGCGAGTGGGAGTGGGGCTACCGGGAGAGCGACCCCATGGGCGGCGCCGACCCCTACAGCAGCAGCAAGGGGTGCGCAGAACTGGTCACCGACGCCTGGCGCCGCTCCTACTTCTCTTCCGGGCCGTGGCTCGCATCCGCCCGCGCCGGCAACGTCATCGGCGGAGGCGACTGGGCCGAGGACCGGCTGATCCCCGATCTGCTGACCGCCTTCGCCCGCGGCGAGGCGGCCCCCATCCGCAATCCTCGCGCGGTGCGGCCGTGGCAGCACGTACTGGAACCGCTCGCCGGCTATCTGCTGCTGGCCGAGCGGCTGGTGCACGACGGCGCCGCCGTCGCCGACGGCTGGAACTTCGGCCCCGCCGACGAAGAGGCACGTCCGGTGGGCTGGATCGCCGACCGCCTCGCCGAACTGTGGGGAAAAGGGGCCCACTGGCAGAGCCAGGGCGGCGACCACCCCCACGAGGCGACCTGGCTCAAGCTCGACTCCTCCCGGGCCCGCCTGCGCCTCGGCTGGTCCCCCCGCTGGGGCCTGGAGGAGGCCCTGCGCCGCGTGGTGGAGTGGCACCGGGCCCACGCCGACGGCGCCGACCTGCGCGCCGTCACCCTGGAGCAGATCCACGCCTACCGGCAGATCGGCGGAGGAGAGGCCAGGTGAAGGATCTCCCGGAGCTGCGCAGCCGCATTCTGCAACTGGTCCGCCAGTATGGCGAGGAGGCCTCCCGCACCGATCCCTTCACGCCGGGCGAGAGTGCCGTGCCCCCCGCCGGCAAGGTGATTGGCGCCCCGGAACTGGAGCGGATGGTGGATGCGGTACTGGACGGCTGGCTCACCACCGGCCGCTTCAACGAGAGTTTCGAGAAGGAGCTGGCCCGTTTCCTCGGCATCCGCTACGCCCTCACCACCAACTCCGGCTCCTCGGCCAACCTGCTGGCGGTGAGCGCCCTCACCTCCCCCCAGCTCGGCGAACGGCGGCTGCGGCCGGGCGACGAAGTGATCACCGTGGCAGCCGGCTTCCCCACCACCGTCAACCCCATCGTCATCAACCGCCTGGTACCGGTCTTCGTCGACGTCAGCCTGCCCACCTACAACATCGACCCGCAACGCATCGAGGCGGCCATCGGCCCACGCACCCGCGCCATCGTGGTGGCTCACACCCTCGGCAACCCCTTCGACCTGCGGCGGGTGGCGGAGATCGCCCGGCGCCACGATCTCTGGCTGGTGGAGGATTGCTGCGACGCCCTCGGCTCCCGCTACGGGGAGCGCCCCGTGGGCACCTTCGGCGATATCGCCACCTGCAGCTTCTACCCCGCCCACCACATCACCATGGGCGAGGGGGGCGTCGTCTTCACCGACAATCCGAAACTCAAGCGCATCGTCGAGTCGATCCGTGACTGGGGTCGTGACTGCTTCTGCGATCCCGGCTGCGACAACACCTGCAAGAAACGCTTCCAGTGGCAGCTCGGGGGACTGCCCGAGGGATACGACCACAAGTACATCTACTCCCACGTGGGCTACAACCTCAAGATCACCGACATGCAGGCCGCCTGCGGCGTCGCCCAGCTCCAGCGCCTGCCCGGCTTCATCGAGGCACGCCGCCACAATTTCGACTACCTGCGCGATGCGCTCGCCCCCCTGGAGGGACGGCTGGTGCTGCCGGAGGCGACCCCGGGCAGCCGGCCCGCCTGGTTCGGCATGCCGCTCACTCTCACCGAAGAGGCGGGTATCGAGCGGGTGGAACTGCTCCGCCGGCTCGACGCCCGCGGCGTCGGTACCCGCCTGCTCTTCGCCGGCAACATCACCCGGCAACCCTATTTCGACGGGATCGAGCACCGGATCGCCGGCCCCCTCGGGAACACCGACCGGATCATGCACCACACCTTCTGGGTGGGCGTGTGGCCGGGACTCTCCGAGGCGATGCTCGACCACATCGCCGACAGCCTCGCCACCGCCCTGGAGAATCGCACATGAGTCGGCGGGCGGTACTGATCACCGGCGCCACGGGTTTCCTCGGTGGCCGCCTGGCGGAGCGTCTCCTCGCCGCCGGCTGGGAGGTATGGGGCCTGCGCCGATCCACCAGCCGCGGTGGCCCGAAGGACGTCCGCTGGATGGAGGTGAAACGGGGAGAATCCCCCCTACCGGACCGGTCGCTGGACGCCATCGTCCACGCCGCCACCTGCTACGGCCGGCGCGGCGAGAGCCTGCGCGCGGTACTGGAGGCCAACCTGCTCCTGCCGGTGGGACTGCTGGAGGCGGCCCTTCACCGGGAGGTGCCCCGCCTCATCAACATCGACACCGTCCTGCCCCCTTCGCTCAACGCCTATACCCGCTCCAAGGCGCAGTTCCGCGAATGGGGCAGGGCCATCGCCCGCGGGGGGAGCACCACCCTGACCAACCTGCAGCTCGACTACTTCTACGGTCCGGGAGAGCCGTGCGAACGGTTCATCCCCTCGGTCATCGCCGCCTGCCTGCGCAACGAGGGGGAGATACCGCTCACCAGCGGCGAACAGCGGCGCAGCCTGCTGCACGTGGAGGACGCCGTGACGGGCATCGTTGCGACCCTCGAGGCGCCCGGACTCTCCCCCGGCGACTACCACCTCTGCGAGGCGGAGCCTCCCCCGCTGCGTACGGTGATCGAGACGATCCGGCGGATGACCGGTTCCACCACCTCCCTGGGGTTTGGCCGACTGCCCCGCCGGGGAGGCGAACCCCTGGCCCCCGGCCCGCGGGGGAGATCCCTTGCGGAACTGGGATGGCGACCGGCCGTTCCCCTTGAAACCGGCCTCCAGCAGGCCATCGACTGGGTGAGAGAGCAATGCGTCTGATCGTCACCGGAGGCTGCGGCTTCCTCGGCTCCAACCTCGCCGCCCACGCCCTCCGGCAAGGTGACGAGGTGATCCTCTTCGACAACCTGAGCCGCGTCGGGGCCACAGAGAACCTGGCCTGGCTCCGGCAACAGGGGAGCCCCCGCTTCATCCACGGCGACATCCGCAACCGGGAGGAGGTGGCGAGGCTGGTCCGTGACCACTCCCCCGACACCATCTTCCATCTGGCGGGACAGGTGGCCATGACCACCTCCATCGCCTCCCCCACCCTCGACTTCGAGATCAACGCCCTCGGCACCCTCAACCTGCTGGAGGCGGTGCGCCACCATGCTCCCCGGGCGGCGATCCTCTACTCCTCCACCAACAAGGTGTACGGCGACCTGGAGCAGTTCACCTACCGGGAGAGCGAGAGCCGCTGGATCTGCAACGAACACCCGCGGGGTTTCCCGGAGAGCGTGGGCCTCGAGTTCCACTCCCCCTACGGCTGCTCCAAGGGAGCCGCCGATCAGTACATGCTCGACTATGCCCGCATCTTCGGTCTCGACACCGTGGTCTTCCGCCACTCCTCCATGTACGGAGGACGTCAGTTCGCCACCTGTGACCAGGGGTGGATCGGCTGGTTCTGCCAGCAGGCGCTCGCCACCCGCGATGGCACACTCCGGGAACCCTTCACCATCTCGGGCGACGGCAAGCAGGTCCGCGACCTGCTCCACGCCCGGGACATGGTGAATCTCTACTTCTCCGCCGCCAAACGGGCCGCCGAACTGCGTGGCCGCGCCTTCAACATCGGTGGCGGCATCGACAACAGCCTCTCGCTGCTGGAGCTCTTCATCCACCTGGAGCAACGGCTCGGCACCCACCTCCGCTTTCGCAGACTGCCGCCGAGAGAGAGCGATCAGCGGGTCTTCGTCGCCGACACCACGGCGATCCGGGAGGCACTGGGATGGCAACCGCAGGTGACATGGCAGGAGGGTCTCGAGGAGATGCTCGGCTGGCTGCAGCAGAGGAGCGGCACCCCCTTGGCAGGATGTTGAAAAAGGCCGTCCTGGCCTTTTTCAACGCAGGAAGCCGAAAATGCAATTTCCGGCTTCCTCACGTTTTCAATAACGTGGCAGCCTGTCGGCCTATGACAGGCTGCTAGCCCGAAAGGACCTGGTGACTCTCGGCGAGGATGAACTCGAGGAAGGTTCGGGCCGCGAGCGAGAGACGTTTCCCCTTGAGATGGACGGCATACCAGCGGCGGCGGACGGGAAAACCCTCCACGTCCAGCACCACCAGCTTGCCGGTGGCCTGCTCCAGCCGCAGACTGTGCAGGGAGAGAACGGCGATGCCCAGTCCTGCCAGCACCGCCTGCTTGATCGCCTCGCTGCTGCCCAGTTCCATGTAGGGCTCCACTTCCAGCCCCGCTTTCCTCAGCAGGCGTTCCAGCACCAGTCGGGTACCCGAACCGGGCTCGCGGACGATGAAGCGCTGGGCAACCGCCTCTTCCAGCGAGATGTTCCGCCGTCCCGCCAGGGGATGATCCGGCGTGGCGACGAAGCCGAGGATGTTTTCGAGAAAGGGGAAGCTCACCAGCCGTTCGTCATCCTCCGGAATCTGCCCCATCACCACGAAGTCGTCCTCATTGGCCAGCAGCCGTTCCACCACCCGGGCCCGGTTGGTGAACTTGAGGCGGGGTTCGACATCCGGATAGAGCTGCAGAAAATGGCCGAGCAGATGGGGCATGAAATACTTGCCGGTGGTCACCACCGAGAGCTGCAGTGGCCCCCGCACCTCCCCCTTGAGGATCTCCATCTCCCCCTCCAGCACCTCCAGTCTCGACAGGATGTCGCCGGCGGCGGCATGCACCACCCGGCCGGCGGCGGTGGGGAAGATCTTCTTGCCCACCTGCTCCAGCAGGGGGGTACCCATCTGCTCCTCGAGACGCTTGATCTGGATAGAGACCGCGGGCTGGGTCAGGTGCATCTCCTCCGCGGTGCGGGTAAAGCTGCCATGACGGACCACCGCCTCGAAGAGCCTCAACTGCTGCAGGGTGAGATGCATGGCTGGGGTCACCATTTACATTTGTTTATTTAAAACATAATAACTATTAATTTCATTTTCGCAAGATCCCCCCCTATATTCACTCCACCTGTTGTCGCGCAGTCCCGGAAACCACGCGTCGTCGGGGCGACGACACCCTCGGAAGCGAAAGGCGCACAACGCGCCCGATGCCGGATTTCCATGTCAAGAGAGGATGCTAGCAATGGCAGAAAAGACCTACCAGGCGGGCGTCAAGGAGTACCGCGAAACCTACTGGGAACCAAACTACACGCCCAAGGAGAGCGATGTCCTGGCGTGCTTCAAGATCACCCCGCAGCCGGGCGTGCCCCGTGAAGAGGCCGCTGCAGCCGTGGCCGCCGAGTCGTCCACCGGCACCTGGACCACCGTGTGGACCGACCTGCTGACCGACCTGGACTACTACAAGGGCCGCGCCTACGCCATCGAGGACGTGCCCGGCGACGACGAGGCCTTCTACGCCTTCATCGCCTACCCCATGGGCCTGTTCGAGGAGGGCTCCATCGTCAACATGTTCACCTCCATCGTCGGCAACGTGTTCGGCTTCAAGGCCGTGCGCGCCCTGCGACTGGAAGACGTGCGCTTCCCCCTGTGGTTCGTCACCACCTGCCCCGGACCGCCTCACGGCATCCAGGTCGAGCGCGACAAGATGGACAAGTACGGCCGTCCGCTGCTGGGCTGCACCATCAAGCCCAAGCTGGGTCTCTCCGCCAAGAACTACGGCCGCGCCGTCTACGAGTGCCTGCGCGGTGGCCTGGACTTCACCAAGGACGACGAGAACGTCAACTCCCAGCCCTTCATGCGCTGGCGTGACCGCTTCCTGTTCTGCCAGGAGGCGATCGAGAAGGCCGAGGCCGAGACCGGCGAGCGCAAGGGTCACTATCTCAACGTGACCGCGCCCACCGTCGAGGAGATGTTCAAGCGCGCCGAGTTCGCCAAGGAGATCGGCACCCCGATCATCATGTCCGACTACCTGACCCTGGGCTGGGCGGCTCACCAGAGCCTCTCCAAGTGGTGCCGCGACAACGGCCTGCTGCTGCACGTCCACCGCGCCATGCACGGCGTGATCGACCGCAACCCGCGCCACGGCATCAATTTCCGCGTCCTGACCAAGATGCTGCGCGCCATGGGCGGCGACCACCTGCACTCAGGCACCGTGGTCGGCAAGCTGGAGGGCGACCGCGAGGCCACCCTGGGCTGGATCGACCTGATGCGCGACAAGTACGTGAAGGAAGACCGCTCGCGCGGCATCTTCTTCGATCAGGACTGGGGCATGATGCCCGGCGTCATGCCTGTCGCCTCCGGCGGCATCCACGTCTGGCACATGCCGGCGCTGGTCTCCATCTTCGGCGACGACGCCGTGCTGCAGTTCGGCGGCGGCACCCTGGGTCACCCCTGGGGCAACGCGGCCGGCGCAGCGG
>JALTLT010000054.1 GCA_027001815.1 Gammaproteobacteria bacterium
CAGCAGGCCCACGGCCACTGCCAGTTGCACACGCAGGGCCGCCCTCCATCCCCGTGCAGGGCGGAGACGGTCGCGCAAGGCCCACAGGATGGCGGCGACCGCGCCGAAGGAGAGCCAGAACCCGGGGTCGAGCGGGGCCAGGGGCTCCGTGGCCAGCACGGCCAGGAGGGCCACCGCGAGCAGGGAAGGAGGAGAGACGACTCGACCGGTGGCGATCGCCGCCATGGCCACCACGACCATGAGGGCGGCGCGGCGCGTTGGAATGGTGAAGCCGGCGAGGGCCGCATAGGCCAGCGCCCCTGCAACGGCCGCCACCGCTGCCGCCCGTGGCGCCGGGCACCAGAGGCAGAGCCGTGCGGAGGTACGCCACAGGCGGCCGGTGACAAGGAACAGCAGCCCCGAGACGAGCCCCACATGGAGACCGGAGATGGCCACCAGATGAGTGGTGCCGGTCACCGCGAACAGCTCCCACTGGGCAGCGGTGATACGCCCCCGCTCTCCCAGAGTGAGCGCCTCGACCACCCCGGCGGCCGGGTGATCGCCCACCGCTCGACGTACCGACGCCAGCACACCGGCCCGCCAGCGCCGCCACCCCGGCGGCGCGGAGGCCAGCCGCCGCGTGCCCTCCCCCTCCCGCACATAGCCGGTGGCGACGAATCCATGCCGGAAGAGCCACCGCTCGTAGTCGAATCCTCCCGGGTTGAGGGTGCCGGCCGGCGGTTTCAGCCGCACCCGGAGCCGCCATCGCTCACCCGCGGCCGGCAGGAGGTCCGGGGCACGGTACCAGGCGAGTCTCAACCGCCCGCCAGGCCAGGTGATGCCCTCCCGGTTCATGGCCTCGCTGCGAAAGGAGAAGCGGGCGACCCGCTCCTCTCGCAACGGGGTCTCCTCCACCACGCCGGTGACGATCAGATCGACACCGGCCAGGGACTCGGGCAGACGCGCCTGAATGCGCTGGTCGGCTACCAGCAGGCCGAGAAAGAGCAGCGGCGGAACGGCGGCCAACGGCGCGAGACGCGGCAGGCGCAGGAGCGGGGGAAGCAGCAGGAGGCCCACCACCCCCCACCCCGGCGGCGGCAGGTCGCGGAACAGACAGAGCAGGGTGAGCGCAGACAGCGAAGCGACGGCGGCGGTGACCATATCCCCTCCCTGGGACGAAACGCGGAGAGTGTAACAGCGACCACCTGCTCCTGGCGACGCCGCCCTTCCGGGGTTGCACCACAGCAGTCGACGCTCCCCACTTCGACGCTCTCCGCCTGGCCCGAAAGTTGCGGGAAGGTGCCGGATGGATGTGCGGCTGGCGTGTTCGAGTGTGCCGTTCCCGCCACGCTACCGGGAGAACGCGGTTGCCGCTAGTGATTTTCGAATCTTTCCCTTATTCTTGTCGAACTGCCGGACGCGGCGCGGACCGTCCCCACTTCGATGGGCAATCTCCCGGCCGGCGGCCCGAACACCCCACTTCTCCTGCTGTAGCCAAGCGGTCGCCATGCCGAGAAAGTTCTTCAAGCGCATTCTGCCGGATCACGCCTGGATCCGCGAGCACCGCCATCTGAAAATCTTCGGCACCCTCCACCATCACCCCAGCCTTTGGCACCTCAACCGCCGGAGCGTCGCGGGCGCCTTCGCCGTGGGGCTGTTCGTGGCCTGGATTCCGCTTCCCTTCCAGATGGTGATCGCCGCCGCGGCCGCCATCCTCCTCCGCGTCAACCTGCCGCTGTCGGTGGTACTCGTCTGGATCAGCAACCCGGTCACCATCCCGCCCCTCTTCTACAGCGCCTACAAGCTGGGGGCGTGGATGCTGGGAGTCCCCCCCCAGCCGGTGGAGTTCCAGCTCTCCCTGAGCTGGTTCAACCAGCAACTGGACTCCATCTGGCCCCCCCTCACCCTGGGGTGCCTCACCGCCGGCACCGTGAGCGGGCTGCTGGGGTGGGCGACCATCCGTATGGTGTGGCGCTGGCGAATCATCTCCCAGTGGCGTGAGAACCGGGCACGCCGCAAGAAGAAGGCCCTCAGGAAAGCGGGATCAGACTCCCCTCCTCCAGCCGAAGGGTGCGATTCATCCGCTCGGCGAGACGCGGGTCGTGGGTCACCACCACGAAGCTGATCCCGTACTGCTCGTTGAGTTCCAGCATCAGGTCGTAGACCTGATCGGCGGTGTGCTGATCGAGATTCCCCGTGGGTTCGTCCGCCAGCACGCAACCGGGCCGGGTCACCAGTGCCCGGGCGATGGCCGCTCTCTGCCGCTCGCCCCCGGAGAGTTCCGCCGGCTTGTGGTGGAGTCGCTTCGCCAGCCCCACCCTGTCCAGCACCTCGGCCGCCGCCGCCTCCGCCTGACGCGCCCCCTGCCCGCCGATCAGCAGTGGCATGGCCACGTTCTCGAGCGCCGTGAACTCCGGCAGCAGATGGTGGAACTGGTAGACGAAACCCAGCGCCCGGTTGCGCAGCCGCCCCCGCTCCCGGTCCGGCAGGTCGCTCATGCGGTGGCCTGCCACCCACACCTCGCCTCGGGTGGGCTGGTCCAACCCCCCCAGAAGATGGAGGAGGGTGCTCTTGCCCGAGCCGGAGGCACCGACGATCGCCACCCGCTCCCCCGGCGCCACCTCCAGATCCACCGATCGCAGCACCTCCACCTCCCACGGCCCCTCCACGTAGGTCTTGGCCAGACCGCGACAGGCGACCGCCGACTGTTGGAGTCTCTCTTCCATACCGTTCCTTTCACTCATGTGGCGCGCAGCGCCTGCGCCGGGTCGATGCGGGCGGCCCGCCAGGCCGGGTAGAGGGTGGAGGCCACCGTGAGCAGCAGCGCCCCCCCGGCGATGAGCCACACGTCCCTCCAGTGGAGATCGGACACCAGTTCCGAGATGTAGTAGACGTCGGGGGGCAGGAAGCGGATCCCCAGCCACTGCTCGAGGGTGGTGACCAGTGCATTCACCTCCAGCGCCGTGGGCACCCCCGTGGCCACGCCGAGCAGAGTCCCCAGCAGTCCGATCATGGAGCCCTGCACCACGAAGGTGAAGAGAATCTCCCGGGAGGAGGCACCCATGGTCCTGAGGATGGCGATATCCGCCTGTTTGTCCATCACCACCATCACCAGGGTGGAGACGATATTGAAGGCGGCCACCGCCACGATCAGGAAGAGGATCACTGCCATCACCCGCTTCTCCATCTGGATGGCACCGAACAGGCTGCCGTGCATGCGCGCCCAGTCGATCACCTGCAGGCCGCCACCGAGCCTGCCCTCCAGCCGCTGACCGATCCACGGTGCCTCCATCACATCCGCGAACCGCAGCCGGATGCCGGTGATCGCCTCCCCGGTGCCGTAGAGGCGTGCCCCGTCGGCCAGGTGGACATAGGCGAGTTCGGCATCGGAGTCGTGCATGCCCACCTCGAAGATTCCCACCACCGTGAAACGGCGGAAGCGGGGGTAGATTCCGCCAGGGGTGACCCGCACCTGGGGCGTGATCACCATCAGCGAATCCCCCCTTTCGAGGCGCAGGTGGGAGGCCAGTTCGCGACCGAGCACGATCCCGTAACCGCCGGCGCGGAGGGCATCGAAACTGCCATCCACCATGGTCCGGTCGAGCTCCGCCACCTGCCGCTCCTCTTCCGGCAGGATGGCACGCACCCTTGCGGCCCGGGAGAGACCATCCCGGCTGAGCATGGCGTCCCCTTCCACGTAGGGCGCCGCCCCCCTCACCTCCGGCTCCCCGCGCAGACGCTGCAGGAGGGGCCGCCAGTCCCGCAGGAGACCCCGTTCCGGCTCCACTACCGCATGGGCCGCCATCGCCAGCATGCGGTTGCGCATCTCCTGGTGAAAACCGTTCATCACCGACAATACCGTGATCAGCGCCCAGATCCCCACCGCGATTCCCAGCATCGAGAGCAGGGAGATGAAGGAGACGAAGCCGTTGCGACGCCGGGCGCGCAGGTAGCGCAGGCCGATGAAGAGGAAGATCGGTCGAAACACGGCACCACCTACTCGTAGCGCAGGGCAGTGGCGGGCTGAACCCGGGCCGCCCGCCAGGCCGGATAGAGGGTGGCGATCAGGGTGAGGAAGACCGCCATACCCGTGATCCATGCCAGATCCGCCCCCTGCAGCTCCGCCGAGAGACGCATGATGTTGTAGACGTCGGGCGGCAGGAAACGGACGTGGAACCACCCCTCCAGGGTGGCGACGATCTCCTCCACGTTCCAGGCGGTCAGGACCCCCATCACCGCTCCGAGCACGATCCCCGCCGCGCCGATGAGTGCTCCCTGGACGATGAAGATCGCCATCACCTCCCCGGAACTGGCACCGAGGGTGCGGAGGATGGCGATGTCCGCCTGCTTCTCCGTCACCACCATCACCAGCGTGGCGACGATATTGAAGGCCGCCACCGAGATGATCAGCAGCAGCAGCAGAAAGAGCATCCGCTTCTGCATGGCGATGGCCCGAAACAGGTTGGAGTACTGGCGCGTCCAGTCGCTCACCAGGTAGAGCCCCCCCAGGGAGTAGACCAGGTTGCGCGCCACGGTCGGCGCCTGAAACGGATCGTGGAGTCGCAGACGGATCCCGGTCACCCAGCCCGGCGCTCCAAACAGCTCCTGAAGGGTCTGCATGTGGGTGAAGACGATACGGCTGTCGAACTCGTAGAGCCCCATGCTGTAGATACCGGCCACGCGGAAGACACGCATCCGGGGTGGCCCCTCCAGGTCGCTGCCGCTGCGGGGCACCACCAGGGTCACCCGGTCGCCCCTCTCCACCTGCAGGCGGCGGGCGAGTTCACGACCGAGAATCACGCTGCGCTCCCCCGCAAGGAGTTCCTCGAGGCCACCCTCCTCCATGTGACGGGAGACGCTGGTCACCTGCTTCTCCTCCTCCGGCACGATCCCGCGCACCACCACCCCCATCGACTCCCGGCGATGGCTGATCATCCCCTGCCCCTGCAGATAGGGTGCAGCTCCCGCCACCCGCGGATCGGCACGGGCCGCCTCCAGCACCTGCCTCCATTCGGGCATGCCGTCACCGGCCCCATCCACCACTGCGTGGGCGACCATGCCGAGGATCCGCGACTGCACGTCCCGCTGGTAGCCGTTCATCACCGACAGCACCGTCACCAGTACCCATACACCCAGGGCGATACCGAGCATGGAGGCGAGGGCGATGAAGGAGACGAAGCGCCCACCCCGGCGATCGCGCACGTATCGCCAGCCGACGAAGGCGGTGAAGGGACGGAGGCTCATGGGCAGGGTGTCCGCTCGAACGGGACTGTATGGGATGGGAACCGATTCATGTTGGAAGCAGAGGATACTCCAGCGGCAGCAGACGCGACAGGGTGATCTCTTCCGGCGTGGGATCGGCCTGGGCGGCGAACACCTCCACCCCCGCCTGCACCGCCCGCCTCAGCGTGCGACCGTAGAGGGGGTCGATGGCATCCGCCGGCCGCATCACCCGCGCGTCGGAGCGCTGGACACAGAAGACCAGCACGGCGCGACCTCCGGCGGCGACCACCTCCATCAGTTCGCGCAGGTGCTTGGTGCCACGGGCGCTCACCGCATCCGGAAAGAGTGCCGCCCCATCCTCCACCAGGGTGACGTTCTTCACCTCCACGTGGCACTCCGGCCGGCGGGGATGATCCTCCAGCAACAGGTCGATGCGGCTCCCCTCGCGGCCGTAGCGCACCTCCCTCCGGATGCGGCCATACCCACCCAGTTCCCGAAGCACGCCGGTGGCGATCGCCTCCTCCACCAGGCCGTTGGCCCGCCCGGTGTGGACACCGACCCGGACTCCCGGAGCCGCTTCCACCAGTTCCCACGTGAGGGGGTATCTCCGCTTCGGATTGCCGGAGTCACTGAGCCAGACCCGGCTTCCCGGTTCGGCACAGCCCCGCATGGAGCCGGTGTTGGGGGTGTGGGCGGTCACCTGCCGGCCGTCGTCCAGCACCACGTCGGCCAGAAAGCGCTTGTAACGGCGCACCAGGGTACCACCCAGCAGGGGGGTATCGAAACGCATCGTGCCTCCTGACAGGCCCTTGAAAAACCCCGTTACTCGGCGGCCCGAGTGCGATACGGGGAGGCGTCGCCGTTTTCAATGACGGCAAGTCATTGAAAGGGGAAAGGAACGGGAAACCGCGTTTTCCGTTCGCCGGTCGAAAGAGCCCAGGGATGGGTCATTTCGACATCCCGCCCGGGAGGAGCTGCCCGGATTCGCCGAAGTGAGAACTCCGCACGCCTCCCGGCAGCCCCCCGGTTCTTCCCCGGGAAAAGGGGTGATATATTGTGACTGAATCTCGTCGTCGTTCAGGAAGACAATCGCCGGGGGACACCCCATGACGATCTCCTCCGGCCAGGGAGCCCACGCATGAAACCGATCCGTCTCTCGCTGCTCGCCGCCGGCCTCTGGCTGGCCATTATACCCGCCCGCGCCGACGTACTGCTCGTGGACACACTCGCCCAGGAACCCCCCAACGCCCCGGGGGGCCTGCCACGACCCACCACCGGGATGAGTGCCGACCAGGTGGTAGAGCAGTTCGGCGAGCCCCTGGCGGTCTCCCAGCCGGTGGGTGATCCGCCCATCAGCCGGTGGGACTACCCCGACTTCTCCGTCTTCTTCGAGTACGACCGGGTCATCGACTCGGTGGTCCACCGCAAGCGCTGATCCCCGGGCCTTCTCCGCGGTCGGCCGGCAGGGTTGCGCATGGACCTTCCCGGAAGCCCCATGCCGCCGTTCCCCCAACTGCCCTGTCCCACCACTCCCCGGCTTCCCGCCGAATGGGAACCGCAGGTGGCGGTCCAGCTCACCTGGCCCCACGACGGCACCGACTGGGCACCCCTCCTGCCGCGGGTCGAAGCGGTGTTCGACGCGATCGCCCGGGAGGTGGCACGGCGCCAGAACCTGCTGGTGGTGGTACGCGACGAGGCGCACCGGCAGCATGTTCGCCAACGGCTCCGACACCTGCAGCTTCCCGGCCACCGGATTCGCCTCGCCACCTGTGCCAGCGACGATACCTGGGCGAGGGATCACGGCGCCGTCACCGTGCTGTGTGGTGATCGCCCCCTTCTGCTCGATTTCCGCTTCGACGGCTGGGGAGGCAAGTATCCGGCACGGCGGGACGACGCCATCAACGCCTGCCTGGAGGCCGACGGAGCCTGGGGCGAGATTCCCCGCGTTCCACTCCCCTTCGTCCTGGAGGGGGGTGCCATCGAAAGCGACGGCCGCGGGAATCTCCTCACCACCGCCTCCTGTCTGCTGGAAGGGCGTCGCAACCCGGAACTGGGGCGGCAGGAGATCGAGGCACGCCTGCACCGCTGGCTCGGCGCGAAGCGGCTGCTCTGGCTTCACTCGGGTCACCTGGAGGGGGACGACACGGACGGCCACATCGACACCCTGGCCCGCTTCTGTCCAGGGGGCGCCATCGCCCACGTGGTGTGCGAGCGACGCGACGACCCTCACTTCGAACCCCTCGCCGCCATGGCCGCCGAACTGGAGGCCCTGCGCGACGGGCAGGGACGCCCCTGGCGGCTGATCCCCCTTCCGCTTCCCTCGCCCATCCATGACGCAGAGGGTCGACGCCTGCCGGCCACCTACGCCAACTTCCTCGCCATCAACGGGGCCCT
>JALTLT010000055.1 GCA_027001815.1 Gammaproteobacteria bacterium
CATGTCGGCAACCGAGCGGGAGGCCCTGGAGGCGGGTACCGTCTGGTGGGACCGCGAACTCTTCAGCGGAGCGCCCCGCTGGAAGAAGCTCTTCAAGACGCCCCGTCCCCACCTCACGGCAGACGAGCAGGCCTTTCTGGACGGACCGGTGGAGAAGCTCTGCCAGATGCTGGACGACTGGGAGATCACTCACGAACGACTCGACCTGCCGCAGGAGGTGTGGCGCTTCATGCGGCGGGAGAAACTGTTCGGCATGATCATCCCCAGGGAGTACGGAGGTCTCGGCCTGAGTGCCCTGGCCCACTCCCACGCGGTGATGAAGGTGGCCAGCCGTTCCATCACCGCCGCCGTGACCGTGATGGTGCCCAACTCCCTCGGACCGGCGGAGCTGCTGCTCCGCTACGGCACCACCCGACAGCGGGAGTACTACCTGCCGCGTCTCGCCCGCGGCGACGAGATTCCCTGTTTCGCCCTCACCAGTCCCCAGGCGGGCAGCGACGCCAGCTCCCTCCCCGACCGGGGGGTGGTCTGCCGCGCGGACCACGAGGGGCAGGAGGATGTCCTGGGTATCCGCGTCAACTGGGAGAAGCGTTACATCACCCTCGGTCCGGTGGCCACGGTCATCGGCCTCGCCTTCCATCTCTACGACCCCGATCATCTGCTGGGGCGGAGGGAGGATCTCGGCATCACCCTGGCGCTCATTCCCACCGGGACACCGGGCGTGGAGGTGGGCCGGCGCCACTTCCCGCTCAACATCCCCTTCCAGAATGGACCGACCACCGGCACCGACGTCTTCATCCCCCTCGACTGGGTGATCGGCGGCCGGGACGGCGTGGGTCAGGGTTGGCGGATGCTGATGGAGTGTCTGGCCGCCGGACGTGCCATCTCTCTCCCCTCCCTGGCCACCGGGGCCGGCAAACTGGCCTGCCGCGGCACCGGGGCCTACGCCCGCATCCGTCGCCAGTTCCATCAGCCCATCGGTCGATTCGAGGGTGTCCAGGAGGCCCTGGCACGCATCGCGGGCTACACCTACCAGTGTGACGCCGTGCGCAAGCTGACCGCCGCAGTGGTCGATCACGGTGAGCAGCCGGCGGTGCTCTCGGCCATCGCCAAGTACAATCTGACCGAGAAGATGCGTCGGATCGTCAACGATGCGATGGATGTCCAGGGTGGCTCCGGCATCTGCCTCGGGCCGCGAAACTTCCTCGGCAGGGTCTACCAGGCGGTCCCCATCGGCATTACCGTGGAGGGGGCCAACATTCTCACCCGTTCCATGATCATCTTCGGGCAGGGGGCCATACGCTGCCATCCGTGGATCCTCGAGGAGATGGAAGCGGCTCGCGATCCGGATCGGCGCAAGGGCCTCGCGCGCTTCGACCGCGCCCTCTTCCGGCACGCCGGCTTCTTCCTCTCCAATCTCGCCCGCAGCCTCTGGCTCGGGCTCACGGACGGCCGTGGCAGCCGCATCCACGGCCCCGACCCGGAAAGGCGGATTCTGCAGCAGTTGACCCGCATGAGCAGCGTCTTCGCCCTGTTGGCAGACTCCACCATGCTGATGCTGGGAGGAGCCCTGAAACGACGCGAGAGCCTCTCGGGGCGTCTGGCCGACGCCCTCGGGCAGCTCTACATCGCCTCCGCCTGCCTGAAACGGTTTCACGATCACAACCGACCCGCGGAGGATGTGCCCCTGCTGCGGTGGGCGTGCGAGGATGCCCTGTGGGAGACCCAGGAGGCACTGCTGGCTCTTCTGGACAATCTTCCCGTACCGGTGGCCGGCAGGCTCCTCAGGCTGGTCACCTTTCCACGCGG
>JALTLT010000056.1 GCA_027001815.1 Gammaproteobacteria bacterium
CGCCAGCGAGGCGGAGAGGTTGACGGAGGTGGTGGTCTTGCCCACTCCGCCCTTCTGGTTGGTTACCGCTACGATCCTCGCCATCGCCTCATCCGCTCATGCAACCGGGGTGTCACGCCGCTTCCCGGCCGACCGGGAAGGGCATTCTATTATGACCAGATGACGCTCCGCCGCCAAGCCGGGCACCCGGAGCGGGAGACTCTCGACCCTCAGGTCGTCCCCCAGCTCCACCAGCTCCTCCTCCGACAATCGCCCCTTCATGGCCAGCAGCCGTCCGCCGGGGGCGGCCAGCGGGCAGGCAGCCTCGACGAAGGGGGCGAGGGCGGAGAAGGCGCGGGAGACTACGGCATCGAAGGGCTGGGGGGGGCGGTACCCCTCCACCCGCGCCTGGACCGGCTCGACGTTGGTCAGCCCCAGCTCCGCCACCACCTGGCGGACGAAACGGATCTTCTTGCCGTTGGAATCGAGCAGGACGAAGGGCTGCTCCGGTCTCAGGATGGCCAGCGGCAGGCCGGGAAAGCCGGGGCCGGTGCCCACGTCGAGGACCCTGCCGTCACCAAGCCAGGGGGCGATGGCCAGCGAATCGAGCAGGTGGTGGGTGACCATCTGCGCCCGATCGCGGATGG
The DNA here is from genome assembly GCA_027001815.1 of Gammaproteobacteria bacterium. Classification (GTDB taxonomy): domain Bacteria; phylum Pseudomonadota; class Gammaproteobacteria; order JALTLT01; family JALTLT01; genus JALTLT01. The sequence continues at coordinate 627 of JALTLT010000056.1, forward strand.
CGGTGAGGTTGTAGGCGCGGTTCCAGCGGGCAAGCATCTCCAGCAGGCGCTGCCACCTCTCCAGACGCTCCTCCCCCACCGGCAGGCCGAGCGCCCGTACCCCCGCCTCGATGCGCTCACGCTCGCCGGACACCCGAACCCCCCCCTCAGGGCTTCGCCACCGCCCGGTCGGTGAGGCCGTCGAGGGCCCGGCTCATGCGGCCGATCATCTCGTCACGGTCGTCGATTCCGTGGCGGGCGGCGATCCAGCGGGGGTCGTTGTAGCCGAGCCAGACCCGACCCTCCTTGTCCTCCCAGGCGAGCACCTTCATGGGCAGATCGATCCCTGCACTCTGGCGGCTGGTGAAGAGGTGGCTGCCCAGTTTGGGGTTGCCGAACATCAGCAGCTCGGTGGGCCGCAAGGGAATGCCCACCTGGCCGGCCCGCTCGCCGTGATTCCAGCGCAGGGCGATGGTGATCCCCTTGGCGCGGACCAGCTCTTCGAGCCGGTCGATGGTCTCGCTCACCGACCAGGGACTGGGCTTGGTGACGAGGCCCCGGGGGTCGTCGGCCCGAACCGCGCCGAAGGCGAGCATCAGGAGGACCGCCATGAAAAGGTTTCGCATCGCTGTTCCTTGTGTCATCAGACGGCCTCCCAGTATTCGGCGGGCATGTCGCGGGCCAGCTCCAGGGCACCCTCGGCACCCGCATAGAGCGGCTCGCTGACCACCCGCACCTGTTGAACGCCGTAGTCGGCGAGGGCACTGCGCAGATAGTCGGCGAGGCCACGGAGCTGGCTGCCGCCACCGGCGACGAGGATGTTCTGCCAGACCCGCGACTGGAGTTCCGGATCGAAGCGGGCCACCAGTTCGATGGTGGTCTCGACGATGCCGGGGAGGATACTCTCGCAGGCCCGGCGCATGGGGTCGGTGATCTCCACCCGGACACTCTTGCCCTCCATGGGCACCTCCACCTCCACGGGACCGGGGGGTTCGCCGACGAAACCGTGCTGCTCCTTGAAACGTCGCACCATGTTGAGGGTGAGGTTGGCCTCCGGCAGGCTTTCGCGCAGCAGGTGGAGGAGCTGCTGGTCGATGTAGTCGCCGGCGGTGAGGATGGTGCGCTGGTCGTCGTCGCCGGGCACGGTGCCGTGCATGAGACAGAAATCGACGGTGCCGGCACCGATGTCGATGGCCAGGGCGT
>JALTLT010000057.1:0-547 GCA_027001815.1 Gammaproteobacteria bacterium
GTCACCGTCTCCCCCTTCATCCGCAGGGCCACCAGGAGGCCGCCGATCTGCGCCGGCGTCGCCTCGCCCCCCATGATGGCGCGCATCGCCGCCTCCATCTCCCCGGCGGAGAGGTCTTCGCCCTCGACCAGACGGGCAATCGCCTGTTTCATCGGATCGGTCATGGCGTTGTGGTTCTCACCACGGAGGCACGGAGGGCACGGAGAGGATGAACGCGAAATACCGGGCGTTCCGGATCAGGCAGGGGTTGCCGATGCTGTCCGCGGCCCGTCCTCACCATACCTACTCCGTGCCCTCCGTGCCTCCGTGGTGCAATTCTCATGTCTCCAGTTCGAGGAAATTGCGCAGCAGGTCGTGGCCGTGCTGGGTCAGGATCGACTCGGGGTGGAACTGCACGCCGTAGACCGGCAGCTCGCGGTGGCGGATGCCCATGATCTCGTCCACCTCGCCGGCGCCGGTGGTGGTCCAGGCGGTGATCTCCAGGCACTCCGGCAGGCTCTCGCGCTCGATCACCAGCGAATGGTAACGGGTGGCCTCGAAGGGGTTG
>JALTLT010000057.1:557-1441 GCA_027001815.1 Gammaproteobacteria bacterium
TCGCTGTCGCGGTGGTAGACGAGGGAGGTCTTGCCGTGCATCACCTCCCTGGCGTGGACGATGCGGCCACCGTAGGCGGCGCCGATGGACTGGTGGCCGAGACAGACCCCCAGCAGTGGGACGCGGCCGGCGAAGCGGCGCACCACCGCCACCGAGATCCCGGCCTCGGTCGGGGTGCAGGGGCCGGGGGAGATGACGATGCGCTCCGGCGCCAGGGCCTCGATCTCCTCCACGGTGATGGCGTCGTTGCGGTACACCCGCACCTCGGCGCCCAGCTCCCCCAGGTACTGCACCAGGTTGTAGGTGAAGGAGTCGTAGTTGTCGATCATCAACAGCATGACGCCACCTATCTTACTCCAGCCCCTGCTGGGCCATGGTCACGGCGCGGAAGATGGCGCGGGCCTTGTTCATGGTCTCCTTCCACTCCAGCGGCGGCTGGGAATCGGCGACGATACCGGCTCCGGCCTGGATGTAGAGGCGTCGGTCACGGATCACCGCGGTGCGGATGGCGATGGCGGTATCCATGTTGCCGTGCCAGGAGAGGTACCCCACCGCACCGGCATAGACACCACGCCGGACCGGCTCCAGTTCGTCGATGATCTCCATGGCCCGGATCTTGGGTGCACCGCTGACGGTACCGGCGGGGAAAGTGGCGCGCAGCACATCGATCGGGGTGCGGCCGTGCTCCAGCTCGCCGCGCACGTTGGAGACGATATGCATGACGTGGGAGTAGCGCTCGATCACCATCTGCTCGGTGAGCTCGACGGTGCCGGTGCGGCAGACCCGGCCGACGTCGTTGCGTCCCAGGTCGATCAGCATCAGGTGCTCGGCCAGTTCCTTGGGATCGGCCAGCAGCTCCGCCTCCAGCGCCCGGTCCTCCTCCG
>JALTLT010000057.1:1451-1803 GCA_027001815.1 Gammaproteobacteria bacterium
TGCATCACGTCGCCCTCCAGGATGTACTCCTTGATGCGGTTGACCGCCTGCTCGAAGCGCTCGCGCGGGAAGCCGGAGACGAAGTCGTCCTCGGCGATGGCCGGCTCCTCCCCGTCCCGCTCCGGCTGAGGTACCGTGCCGCGCAGCCGCTGCACCAGTTCATCGAGCCGGTTCCGGGTGGCCTCCAGGGTCCCTCCCGCCTCCACGTCTGCGTGTACCACCAGGTAGATGCGACCGGAGAGGTTGTCGAACACCAGGACCTCGTCGGAGAGCAGCAGCAGGATGTCGGGACAACCGAGGGGATCGGGCTTGTCGGGGTTGCGCAGGCGTGGCTCGATATAGCCGACGATAT
>JALTLT010000058.1 GCA_027001815.1 Gammaproteobacteria bacterium
CCACCCGGGAGGTCCGTCACCCGCCGCCTCCCCTCAGGACCCCTCTCGAGAAGAAGCGGTAGAGCACCGGCAGCACGAAGAGAGTCAGCAGGGTGGAGGTGGCCAGTCCCCCCACCACCACCGTTGCCAGCGGCCTCTGCACCTCCGATCCCACTCCCTGGGAGAGGAGCATGGGGATCAGCCCCAGGGCGGCGATGGATGCGGTCATGAGCACCGGCCGGAGCCGTGACCGGGCACCACCGAAGACCGCCTCGGCGAGGCTCTCCCCCGCCTCCATGCGGGCGTTGATGGCGTTGACCATCACCACTCCGTTGAGCACCGCCACGCCGAACAGGGCGATGAAGCCGATGGAACCCGGGACGGAGAGATACTGACCCGAGACGTAGAGGGCGGCGATCCCACCGATCAGCGCCAGGGGGACGTTGAGCATGATCAGCAGCGCCTGCCCTACCGAGTGGAAGGCGAAGTAGAGCAGCAGGAAGATGAGCCCCAGGGAGAGCGGCACGACGATCATCAGCCGCGCCTGGGCGCGCTGCTGATTCTCGAACTGGCCGCCGAACACCACCGAGTAGCCGGTGGGCAGCTCCACCTCCGTGGCGATGCGCCGGCGCAATTCGGCCACCAGGCCGCCCATGTCGCGCCCCACCACATTGGTCTGGATCACCACCCGCCGCTGCACGTCGTCACGCCGGATCTGGGGCGGCCCCGACTCGATCTCCACCCGGGCCACGTCACCGAGACGCAACCAGGCACCGGAGGGGGCCTGGAGAAAGAGATCGCGGATCGCCTCCACGTCGTCCCGGTAGGCGTGAGCCAGGCGGACATAGATATCGTAGCGCTCGTTGCCGCGGATCACCTGGCCGGCGGTGCGACCGCCGATGGCGTCCGACACCAGATCCATCACCTGGGCCACGGGGATCCCGTAGCGCGCCAGCACGTCCCGGTCGGGGCGCACCACGAGTTGGGCCTCGCCGGCGATCTGCTCCATGGCGACGCCGCGGGTTCCCTCCACCCGCTTCACCAGCGCCTCGATCTCCTGTCCCTTGGCGGCGAGCACCTCCAGATCGGGACCGAAGAGCTTGATGGCGAGCTGCGCCTTCACGCCGGAGAGGAGTTCGTCCACCCGGGTGGCGATGGGCTGTGAGAAGGAGAAGAGCAGGCCCGGATGGACCGCCATCCGCTCCTCCATCAGTTTCTGCAGACTCTTGCGGTCCTTCGCGCTGGTCCACTCGGAGGGAGGCGCGAGACCGACGAAGATCTCCACGTTGGAGACCGGCTCGGGGTCGCCGCCGATCTCGGCCCGGCCGATCCGGCTGGAGACGTAGGTCACCTCGGGGAAGGTCATCAGACGCTCCTCCAGCTTCTGCGCCACCTCCAGGGAGGTCTCGAGACTGGACGAGGGGGCGAGGGTGACACGGATGTTGAGGGTCCCCTCCTCCAGTTCGGGCACGAACTCGGTGCCGAGGCGGGGCACCAGCGCCATGGCGCCGGCGAAGAGCAGCAGGGCGCTGATCACCACCACCGCGGGACGGCGCATGGCCCCCCCGAGCGCACGACGGTAGAGGGCGTCGAGGGGCACCATCAGGGGGCTGCGTCTCTCCTTCACGCCACTGCGGAAGAGGTAGGTGGCCAGGGCCGGCACCACCACCAGGGCCACCACCAGGGAGGCGAGCATGGCCAGCACGATGGAGACCGCCATGGGCTGGAACAGCTTGCCCTCCACCCCCTCCAGCGAGAAGAGGGGGGCAAAGACGATGATGATGATCATCACCGCGAAGAAGACCGGACGCCCCACCTCGCGCGCCGCCTCGAGGATGCGCAGGGCGATGGCGTGACGATCCTCGCCGGCGGCCCGCGGATCCTCCACCCCGGGGGCAAGTCGCTTTCGCGCCTCCTCCTCGCCACGGGCGTCGGGGTGAGTGAGATGGCTGAAGATGTGCTCCATCATCACCACCGACCCGTCCACCATCATGCCGATGGCGATGGCCAGCCCGCCGAGGGACATGAGATTGGCGGAGACCCCCCAGTGGGCCATGGCCATCAGCGCCAGGCCGATGGAGATGGGGACCGAGACGAGCACCAGCAGGGTGGCGCGCAGGTTGACCAGGAAGAGCATCAGCACCACCACGATCAGCACGAACGCCTCCAGCAGCGCCTTGGAGACGGTGGTCACCGCCTTGTCCACCAGGTCCGCCTGATCGTAGATCGGCTGGATGGTGACGCCGTCGGGAAGCGCCATCTGGATGAGGGGCAGCCGCGCCTTGATGCCGTCGATGGTCGCCTTGGTGTTGGCCCCCAGGCGCTTGAGGACGATGCCGGCCACCACCTCGCCCAGGGGCTCGGGATTGCCGTCCGCATCGCGCAGGGTGAGGGTCACCGCCCCCTGGCGGATCTCCGGGCCGAAGGCGACGGTGGCCACGTCGCGCACCCGCACCGGCACCCCGTCCACATCCTTGAGAGGGACGTTGCCGATGTCGCGCAGGCCCGCTTCGCCGCTGCGCACCCAGCCGACCCCGCGGATCACCAACTGCTCCTCGCCACGGTCCATGTACCAGCCGCCGGCGTTGCGGTTGTTGGCCTCGATCGCCTCCGCCACATCGTCACCGCTCAGGCCGTAGGCGAGCAGCTTGCGCGGATCGAGCTGGACCTGATACTGGCGCACCTCGCCACCGAAGGAGAGGACGTCGGTGACACCGTCCACCGGCATCAGCAGCAGCTTCACCACCCAGTCGTTGAGACTGCGCAGGGTGATGGCATCGAAGCGCTGCGCATCATCGGCACGCAGGATGTACTGGAAGACCTGGCCGAGCCCGGAGGTGTTGGGACCCATCTCCGGGGTGCCGATCCCCTCCGGGATCCGCTCCCGGGCCGCCTGCAGCCGCTCGAAGACGAGCTGTCGGGCGAAGTAGATGTCGGTCCCCTCGCGGAACACCACGGTGATCACCGAGAGACCGGTCTTGGAAATGGAACGCACCTCCTCCACGTCCGGCAGGCTGTACATGACCGACTCGATGGGGAAGGTGATGAGCTGCTCCACCTCCTCGGCGGCCAGCCCGCGCGCCTCGGTGTTGATCTGCACCTGGACGTTGGTGACGTCCGGAAAGGCATCCAGGTTGAGCTTGGGCAGGATGAGGAAGCCACCCACCAGGGCGGCGAGCAGGGAGAGCACCACCAGCAGGCGGTTGTGCACACCCATGTCGATAATGCGGTTCAGCATGGCGCCACCTCCCGCCGGAAGAGGGAGAACGCGCCACTCAGCGGCAGTCCAGGGTTGTTCATCTCGGTTTCTCCGGTGGCTGGATCAGTGGTTGTGGACCTCGAAACCGGCCTTGGCCAGTTCCGACTGGACGAAGAAGGCACCGCGCACGACGATGCGGGTACCCGCTTCCAGTCCCGCCACCACCATCCGGTCGCCCACCGCCCGCAGCACCTCCACCTCGTGCGGCTCGAACCGACCGGGCTCCTCTTCCACGAACACCTGCCAGTCGCCGTCGGCACCCCGCAGCACGGCGGTGAGGGGCACGGCGATGGCCCGCTCCCGCTCCCGGGTGGCAATCACGGCGGTGACGAACTGCCCCGGATGGAGCAGATCGTCGGGGTTGGGCACCTCGATGCGCACCCCCAGGGTGCGGGTCCCCTCGTCGAGCCGGTGGCGCATCTGCACCACCCGGCCGGCCACCTGCCGGCCCGCCAGCTCGACACTGGCCGCGGCCCCCTCCTCGACCCGCTCCGCGTCCCGCGGATTGAGACGCGCCTCCACCCACAGCACCGACTCGTCGGTGATGGTGAAGAGCACCCGCCCCGGTTCCACCAACTCTCCGACGATGAAGTCGTCACCGATCACCGTGCCCGCCTGGGGCGCCGGCAGATCGAAGGCGCCGGTCGCCCGCGAGGGATCGCCCTTCTCCAGCAGGGCGGCGATCTGCGCCTCGGTCATGCCGTAGGCCAGGACCCGCGCAAAGGCCTGCTGGCGGGTCACCTGGGCCTCAACGTAGCGCCGCTCGGAGATCACCTTGCGGCCCAGCCGTTTCACCCGCCGCCACTCCCGGTCAGCCACCAGCAGGGCCCCCTGGGCCTCCGCCATCTCCACGCTCGAGAGGGTCACCAGGGGCTCGCCCTCGACCACCCGTGCACCCAGGGTGACGTGCCTCGCGGTCACCTGGGCACTGATCCGCGGCGTGACGTAACGGGTGCGATAGGCATTGAGCACCACCTCGCCGGGGGCGCGTACCACCAGGGCCAGATCGTCCTCCTCCACCGCGGCCACGGTGATGCCGGCGGCGCGGATCTGATCGGGAGTGAGGTTCACCACCCCCTCCTGTTCGTGTCCGTGTTCCCCCTCCTCATCGCTCTCTTGGGTGGCGCCGACGGCGGGCGCCTCGTCGTGATCGTGTTCATGCTCTTGCGCACCCCGGGCGACCGGGGCGAGGGCCAGGGCGGCGGAAAGCACCGCCCATCCGAGAATCTGCATCATGATCGGGTTCTCCATCTTGGTGTCGCGTGACCGGGAAACGCCCCGCTCACGGCCGGTTCTGCCCGGGAAACGGGAGCGGCTCATCACGGCGCGCTCCCCTCGATCGGCGGCAGGCCGAGCCACCGCTCCACCTCGCCGCTGGTCACCATCAGCTCACCCCACGCCTGCCAGAGGCGTCCCCGCAGTTCGAGGGCGCTGACCCGGGTATCCAGCGACTGGCCGAGCTGCACCAGGTAGTCGGTGGTGTCGATCTCGCCGTTGCTCCAGAGACGCTGGAGCAGCTGGATCTGGGCGGTGAGGCTGGCGAGCCCCAAGTCCCGCCACGCCTTCCAGGCGGAGGCGACCAGCCGGTAGTTGGCCAGGGAGGACTCCATGGCCGAGACCGCCCGACGGACCACGTCATGCAGTTCCGCCTCCAGACGCAACCGGGCCGACGCGGCCACCTCCACCTCGGCGCTGTAGTCGTTGCGCACGTAGAGGGGAACCGAGAGCGAGAGACCGATCAGACCGCTGTCACCCTCCCTGCCACCACGGAGGCCCACGGTCGGCGCGGGGCGCCGTTCGCGACGACGCAGCTCCACCTCCGCGCCGGCGGCTCCCACCCGCTCACGGAGGGCGACCACCCGCGGGAGCAGCAGCGCCCGCTGGGCGGCCTGAAGCGCCTCCGGTCGCACCTCCGGGGGTTCGTCGGGGAGCGCGGGCCAGGGCCCGCCCTCGCCGGTGATGGCGGAGACCGCCTGCCGTGCCACTGCCACTTCGGCACTCGCCAGGGCCGCCTCCATGCGCGCCTGCGAGAGGGTCAGGACCGCCAGCTCCAGCTCCACGGCACCCAGGTCACCCGCCCGGCTTCGCCGTTCCGCCAGGGCCTGGAACTGCTCCATGAGACGCAGCCGACGATCGGCCAGGGTCGCCTTGGCCTCGGCGGTCCGCAGCGCGATCAGGGCATCGAGGAGTTCTCCGGCCAGCGCCACGCGGGCCTCCCGCAGATCCGCCCGGCGTGCCCGCAGCTCCGCCTCCGCCGCTTCGTGCCCGGCCGCCCGCCGATCGGACCAGTCCAGGGTCTGCTGGATGCCCACCGCCGCGCTCTCCTCGGCCGCACTCTCCACCTCCAGTTCCAGCTCCGGGTTGTAGAGGGGGCGGCCGGCGGCCCGTCCGGCGGCCTCGGCCTCCGCCACCGCGGCGCGCGCGGCGGCCACTGCCGGCGCCTCGTCGATCACCGAGCGGAAGTAGCCGGCGAGCGGGGCCGGGGCACCCTCCCCCGTCAGCGGTTGCGGGGCGGGAGAGGCCTGGAGACCGGAAGCCAGGAGGGCAAGGGCGCAGAGAGTGGATGAACGAAACACCCCCTTGATGGCACCCCACCGCTCCGTGCGGCGACAGAGCGGGTGGCCGGGAGGTTGGCAGAGCGCCGGGTGACGATCTGGATACGTGCCGATCGGCATGGATGGTTTCCTCGTGCAGTGATGGGATCCGGACAGGCGACACCCCGCAATCTCCCTTGCAACCGCACGGGCGGAAGCCTGCCATCGGAGCGGAAAGGGGGAGAATCAGGGAGTGCGTCGCCGCGGTAGAGGCGCGTCGCCCGCCGAGGGGGGCGCGCCATCGGCGAAAGGAATCAGATCCTGGGAGGCTCGGTGGGGGGTTGAGCCCCGAAAGAGAACCAGCGCGCCGCCTGCGGAGCCACGAATACCGGGCGGTCGAGGGAGCCGACGATCAGCGAAGCGGCAGGAAGGCCCAGATAGTGTGCGCTGGCATGGCAGCAGTGATCGCACTGCGGGCTGAGAGAGTGGCCCGGAGAACCGGTGTCGTCCACCGTCTGCACCACGGGCGTGTCGTGACCGAACCACGACTCCCGGCAGGTGTCGGCTGCCCAGGCGCTGCCCGAGAGGAGATAGAAGAGCAGCATCAGTTGGACGGTGAGGCGTTTCATGGGCGGCCCATAATGCGCCAAGTGGAGATGGAATTCAAGGTCGTTCACCCGATCAGTCGCCGATAGAGCTGCTCGTAGTCCCCGACCACCCGCGCTGGTGAAAAGTGTTCAAGAAGGAAGCCGTGGCCTGCCGCGGCCAGCTCCTGCCGCTCCGCAGGCGCGGAGAGAAGACGCTCGATCGCCCTGCCGAGGGCAACCGGATCCTCGACCGGAACCACCACGCCGTTCTCTCCCGGAGAGATCAGCTCCCCCGCACCGTGGGTGGCGGTGGAGATCACCGGCAGGCGATGGCTCCACGCCTCGAGGATGACGTTGCCGAGCGGCTCGTGACGGGAGGGACAGACGAACAGGTCGGCCATGGAGAACCACGGCGCAAGGCGATCCTGCCAGCCGGGCAGGAAGACCCGACCGGCCGCCCCTTCCCGTACAACCATCCCGCGCAGCTCCTCTTCCAGGGGGCCGGCGCCGAGAACGATCAGTGCGGCCTCCCGACCAGGGCCACGAAGCCGCGCGAAGGCGGCGAGCAGATCCTGAAACCCCTTCTTCGGCACCAGCCGACCGAGGGCCAGGATCACCGGCACCCCATCGGGAATCCCCGTCTGGCGCCGCAGCGCGGCCACCTCCACCGGATCCGCAGGCGCGGGAGAAGTGACGAAGTTGGGGATGTAATGGACCCGTTCTCTCGGGAAGCCGCTCTCCACCAGATAGTCGCGGATCGCCCGGGTGTTGGCGATCCAGCCGTCGGCGTGGCGATAGCCGGAGAGCTTGTAGAAACCACCGAGTCGGGCCAGGTGGACGACTCCCTTGCGCTTCGGCAGCCGCGTGAGGCGGGTGGCGCGACCCATCCAGCTCTGCACGATGGCCGGCCGCCAGCGGGAGACGGCGCCACGGATGGCGAATACGGAAGGCAGGTCCACCACGTTGCGCATTGCCACGCGAAACCGGGGGATGGAGGCGTCGAGGTTCTCCGCCACCCAGCAGCGGGGCCGATGGAGCGCCGCTACCTCCATGCCACCGGCCGCCATCGCCTCCAGGAGGCGGACATAGAAGCGTTCGGCGCCACCACCGTGCTGGCTGCCGATGACGTGGAGGATGCGGAGGGAGGGATCGGCTGACATGAGGCTGGCAG
>JALTLT010000059.1 GCA_027001815.1 Gammaproteobacteria bacterium
GTGAGAGTGGTTCCCTCGGGACCGGGGATGTCACGATGAGGCAGGTGGGCCAGAAAGGGATTGGGTTCCACTCCCTTCTCTGTGGGGACATAGATGCCGCCGACCCTGGTGATGAGGTGCCGGATGGCGCTCTGGGTATGAAGGGCGGCCTGGGCCTGGGTGTGGGCCTCGTCGAGGAGGGTCTTGCGCTGCTGCCACAGGTTCCAGGCCAGCGAACCGGCGATGATCATGGTCCAGATCAACGCCACCGAGAGGCTCGCCAGCGGGTGATACCAGGAGGCAGTGATCGTTCTTCTCGACATGGCACGGCGGGGCCTCGGCACGACCCACATGTTTGCAAGGGCGCACGGCTGCCAGGTCGTCGTGAGATGGTGTTCTCCAGCAACCGGTCGATCGGCGACGAAGGAGGCGGGAAATGGTGTCTGCGGTTTCCTTCGTTGCGAGAGGCTGTCGGAGACGACCTGTTCGCCATGCTGTCAGCAGGATGTTGAAACAGGCCAGGATGGCCTTTTTCGACATCCTGCTAGTAGACCAGAAACAGGGCCCGGATTGAAGGGTAATCGGATAGACGGCAGGAACGCCACGGCTCTCATGGGGAGGGGTCGTCGCTCTCCGTCATGCCGGTTCCCGGGCAGGGAGTGCTCCGGCAGTTCTCGATCATTTCTGCGAGCGGCACGGGGGCCTGGAAGAGGAAGCCCTGACCGAGATCGCATCCCGCCTCCACCGCCAGCCGGTGGTGGGCAGCCGACTCCACACCTTCCGCTACCACCTGTATGCCGAGCGTGTGAGCCATGGCCACGATCGCGCGCACGATGTTGGCATCGTCCCGATCCTCGGGGGCGTCGCGGATGAAGGAGCGGTCGATCTTCAGGGTATCCACCGGAAAGCGCTTGAGGTAACTGAGAGAGGAGTAGCCGGTGCCGAAGTCGTCCAGGGCGATGGAGCCCCCCGCGAGACGGAGACGTTCCAGGAGCCGTTCCGTCTCCTCGCCGCCCTCGATGAGCACATTCTCGGTGAGTTCGATGCCCACGTCGGCAGGGGTGAGGCCGTAGCGTTCCAGGGTGACGAAGTAACGGTCCAGGAAGGCGGCGTCACGGAAATCCCGTCCCGAGAGGTTGATGTAGACCGGAAAACCGCGCACGCCGCTGCGCTTGCAGAAGGCCTTTTCGCGGCACACCTGCTCCAGCACCCACTCACTGAGCTGGTTGATGAGGTCGGATCGTTCGGCCACCGGGATGAACTCCCCGGGCAGGATCACGCCATGGGCCGGATGGCGCCAGCGAACCATCGCCTCCACCGACCGGACCTCGCCCGTGTGCAGGTCGATCTGCGGCTGGTAGACCATGAAGGTCTCTTCGTTCTGCAGCGCCTGGCGCATGCCCGAGGCGAGCATCATCTGCCACTGGATCTTGCGGTTGAGGTCCTGATTGAAGAAGAAGTAATGGTTGCGGCCGGTCTCCTTGGCCCGGTACATGGCGGCATCGGCATGCTTCAGGAGCACGCTGGGGTTGGCGCCGTTGTCGGGAAACAGGCTGACGCCGATGCTGGCGCTGATGTGCAGTTCCAGATTGCCGATATGAAAGGGGCGACGGGAGAGTTCGCAGAGTTTTTCCGCCACCACTGCCACCTCCTCGATGGTGCGCACACCCGACATCACCAGCACGAATTCGTCACCGCCGAAGCGGGCGAGAAAGTCGTACTGGCGAAGGGTGGAGTTGAAGCGTTCGGTGACCGCCTCCAGGAGACGGTCGCCGTAGTCGTGGCCGTAGCTGTCGTTGATGAACTTGAAGTTGTCCAGGTCGATGAACAGCAGGGCCACCCCCGCCCCCTGACGGGCCGCCTCCTGGAGCCTCTCGGTGAGATGGCGCTGCAGCAGATTGCGATTGGGCAGGTGGGTGAGGGCATCGTGGGTGGCCAGGTGCTGGAGCTCCGCCATCGCCTCGCGCTGGGGGGTGAGATCCATGTCGATGCAGAACAGCTCGGGCTCGCCGTCGTCCCGCCGCAGCAGTGCCCGACTGGAGAAGACGTGGACCGTCGAACCATCCTTGCGGAGCAGACGCAGTTCGCCGGGTGCGATCGACTGCCCCCCCTCGATCCAGCGGTCGATGCGTCGCGACACCTCTTCCCGTTCGGCGGGTGGAATGATCAGCTCCTCCAGTCTCCGGCCCATTGCCTCCAGGGTGGAATAGCCGAACAGCTTTTCGCTGGCGCTGTTCCAGAAGATGACCCGGTGGTGGCGGTCGTAGCCCTGAACGGCGATATTGGGCAGGTTCTCCAGCAACTCGCGGAAACGTTTCTCGTTCTCCAGCAAAAGGGCCTGGGCCAGCTTGCGCTGGTCGATCTCCTGGTGGGTGCCGCACAAGCGCACGGGGTTGCCCTCGCTGTCCCACTCGGCGACATAACCGGAGCCTTCGATCCAGACCCAGTGTCCCCGCTTGTGGCGCATGCGGAACTCGGCCCGGTAGGGGCGACGATGTTCGATCGCCTGCTGGACCACCTTTTCGACTTGGGGGAAGTCGTCCGGATGGACCCGCTCGCTCCAGTCGGTGACGTCGTTGCGAAGATCACTCCGCTCCAGGCCGAGGATCTCAAGCCAGCGGTCGCTCACCTCGTGGTGTCCGGTCTGGTACTGCCAGTCCCAGAAGCCCAGATCGGCGCCGGCGATGACGTGCTGGAGGCGCTCCTCGGATATCTGCAGGGCGTGCTGGGCGGCCTTGCGCCGGTCCCGCTCCTGGAGCATGTGCACGGCCCACTCCACGCTCTCCGCCAGCTTGCCCAGGAGGGAGAACTCCTCGTCGCTGATCCCTCCGGGAGCGATCGAGTAGACCAGCAGGCAACCGTTGGGTGGATCGCCCTCGCGGCTGTGCAGGGGAAAGGCGGCGACGGCGGTGATACCGCTCTCGCGGGCGCGGTCGCGCCAGGGCAGGAAGTCGGGGTCCGTGGCAGGTTCGTGGATGAGGATCGGGCGGTCCTCGATGATGGAACGACCGGCGGGTCCCCGCGAGTGGGGGTCGCCGGGATCGGTGGAGACGATGAAGGCTCCCTTCAGGTACGGCGGGTCGCAGTGGTCGGAGAAGTGGGAGACCCGGACCGAGGCGTCCTTCTCGGTGAATCCCACCCAGGCGGCGCAATAGCCGGGATGTTCGGCCAACCGCTCGCAGAGCGCCTGCAGCAGCTCTCCGAGGCGGGTGCTGCGGATCAGCAACTGGCCGACGTCGGTGACCAGATCCAGCAGTTCGACGGTGGAACTCATGATGGCGAGGAGGGCGCCGACAGGGCAGGGCCCTGCGCGGGCGGCGTGCGGCCGGCTGGTGTAGCGGGTACGCGGTGGCGGTCGGCAGGCGGCCGGGCAGCCGTCGCTCGCTTCCGGGCAGGGATCACGATCGCAGCGACTCGCCGGGGATCAGCCAGCGCCGCATCTGGCGCCACTGGTGGAGCACCAGGCCGATGGAGATGGCGGCGGTTCCCCACCAGATGGCAGGTGCGATCCGCTCCCCGTTCAGCCACTGTCCGAGCAGCAGGGCGGTGACGGGGGTCACCAGCGGGATCAGGGCGATCACCTGGGTGGAGAGGTGGCGCAGGGTGAAGAAGTAGAGGCTGAAGCCGATCACCGTGCCGAAGATCCCCAGGTAGGCGATGGAGAGGAGGGTGCGCTCCGGGAGCTGCTCCGGGGGGTGTCCATCGGCGATCGCCCAGGTGACGAGGTAGAGGGTGGTGGCCACCAGCAGGCCACCGCCGTTGACCACCAGCCCCGGCAGCCTCTCCCCCACCTGCTTGATCCACACGGTGCTCAGGGAGTGCAGGAGGGTGGCGACGAGGATGGCGGTGATGCCCAGCCATCCCTGTCGGCCGGTGTCGAGGTCGGCGCGGAAGATGAGCGCGAGTCCGGCAATGCCCAGCAGGATGCCACCGATCTGGTGGAGCTGGAGACGTTCCTCGCTGAGCAGCAGCGCCGAGAGCAGGCCGGTGGTGAGGGGGGTGAGGCCGAAGATCACCGAGATGAGGCCGGAGGGGATGTAGCGGGCCCCCCAGTAGACGCAGATCATGGCGCCGAAGATCCCGAGTGCGGCGGCATAGTAGGTTCGGCGCGCACGACGGTGCCAGGGAACGGGTGTGCGCATCACCGCCAGCACCCCGAGACAGACCACCGTTCCGAGCAGCATGCGTGCGGTGACCCCGAAGAGGAACCCGGCACCCTCGGTGCTCCACTTGATGGTCAGCGGCGTGGTGGACCAGATGGCGATGACGGCCAGGTAGGCGATGATCACCCGCATGGGGCAGAGACTCCGAGGATCGACGGTTGTGCACGGAACAGGGACCTTCCACGACCTCTTCCCTGGTGAGGCATTGGCCGATACCGGTCACGACGCGGGGTCGGTAACGGGGTGAGGGCGGTCTGGGAGCGATCCGGAACGGCGTGTCCAGTGACTCCGGGGCGGTCGGCAGCGCCGATCGGTCGCAACCGACGACTGGAGGCATTCTACACCAATGGCGTCCGGCATGCGGAACGGGCTGGTGGCCCCCGCGGGGCGGTTCGATCGGCCGGGAGCGGGGGAGAGATCGTGGTGGGCTCATCCGCGACGCCGGGAGGCGAGCCGGACGACCGCCCTGCGCAGTTCGAGGAGGGTCTCACCCTTCGCCTCGCGACCGTACCGCAGGCGGGAGTAGAGATCGGCGATGTGGAGAATCTCGGTGGCCAGCTCGGGTCGCTGCCGCGCCACCCGTCGACCGTAGTCGCCGGGGGGCTCCCACGGGTGGCGCGGGATGCCGGCCCGCGCCAACTGGCGGCAGGCACGATCCCAGGCGCGACGTGCCGGATCGAGGCGGGTCGCCGGTCGGCCCACCAGCACCAGATAGAGGAGGGTGAGGATCGCCACGCTCCCCCCGGCGAGCACCGCGCCGAGCATCAGCCAGTCGCCGGCCGGCAGGTGCAAGGCGCGCAGGAGAGTATCCTGGGTCTCCGTGCCGTAGGCGAGGAACCAGCGGTTCCAGCCGTCGTTGGCGGCGTCCCAGAACAGGGCGGCCCGATGGAGGAGATCGGGTACCGTACCGCTGGCCCGCGCCCGACGGGGGCGTTCGGCCCCCTCGAGCCCCCTATCCACCCTCGCCGGGGAGATGGCGGCGGTCGGGTCGATGCGTCTCCAGCCCCGTGTCGGCAGCCACACCTCCGCCCACGCATGGGCGTCCGACTGGCGCACGATCCAGTAGTCGCTGACCGGGTTGTGCTCCCCGCCCTGGTAGCCGGTCACCACCCGTGCCGGAATGCCGGCGGCACGCATCAGGAGCACGAAGGCGCCGGCGTAGTGCTCGCAGAAGCCACGCCGGTTGTCGAACAGGAAGCGATCGATGGCGTCCCGTTCCATCCGGGGCGGTCGAAGGGTGTACCAGAAGGGTTGCCGGCGGAACATCTCCAGTGCCTCCTCGACCACCGCCTCGGGGGAGTGGAACCGTTTCGCCCATTCGCGACCGAGGGCGAGGGTGCGCGGGTTTTCTCCCGCCGGCAACTGCAGGTTGGCCCTGCGTTCGAAGGGATGGAGCCCGTTCGTGGCCACATGACGGGTGTAGGAGGTGAGTTCCCAGACCTGGCGTTCCACGACCGGTTCGGTCGCCAGGAGCTGATGGTCCTGGGTGAGACTGGCCCGTGGCGGGGCGGCGTCCGGAAGCTCCAGGGCGAAGATCCAGCGCTCTCCGTGGGGCTCGAGGGTGACGGTGTAGTCGATGCGCGCGCCGGCGGGCGCCATCAGCCGTGCGTAGCGGGGGAGGGGTTCGTTGGCCCGCCACACGCCGCCGGGATCGATCCTCTCCAGTACGGGTCCCCGCCAGTAGCGATCCTCCGGTGGTGGAATATCGTTGGCGAAACGGACCCGGAAGGCCACCTCCTCGGAGAGGATCAGTTCGCCGATCGACCCGGGCCGCATCTCGTCGCTCAGGCCGCTGCCCCCGCCCCGGGCATCCGACGGGAGATTCCAGAGGGGTCCGGGGACGCGGGGGAAGAGCAGGAACAGGAGGATGGCGAGCGGCGCCGCCTGCAGGAGGAGGGTGCCGGAGAGGCGCAGCCGGCTGCGCCACGGGAGAGGGGCGAGCCGGACCAGGGCGATCCAGGTGGCCAGCAGCATGATCAGGGTGCCGAAGAGATAGAGGGCCATCCAGGGTTCCTGGGCGTCGAGGAAGGCGGTGGCCACCAGGAAGAAGTCGAGAAAGATCACCAGCAGGGCATCCCGCGCCCGTTTCACCTCCAGCAGCTTGGTGCTGAGCATGAGTGCCAGCAGGGCGATGCCCGGTTCGCGACCGAAGATGCGACCGTATTCGCTGAGCAGCAGGGTGAGGAAGAACACCACCAGCAACAGCCGCACCAGGAAGCCGGGCATGGGGTCGCCACGCAGGGTGATACGATACCGCCAGGCGAGGAGCCCCCCGCAGATCAGCATCACCCAGGGGGGCAGGGAGGCGGCGTGGGGGAGCAGCACCAGGCCGTGACTGGAGATGAGCCAGCGAAGCTGACCGGGCAGCACCTCCTGACCGAGACAGCCGCGGCTCATGCGCTCGCCCCCCCTCCATGACGGGCCAGGGCAGTCAGGCCACGGTGCAGGTGGGTCTCGCCTCGATCGGGAGGCAGGTGTACGCCGGGCAGTTCGAGTCCCCACTCCGCGCCTTGCCGATGCGCGTCCAGAATCTGTCGGGCAAGCATCGAGAGGCGGTATTCCGGATCGCCGGGTGGTGTCTCCTGCCAGCGGAAGAGGTGTTGCCGGCTGGCCCCGCCACCGTCCAGACGCACCAGCAGACGGTCGGAGACCGCCAGCCGGCGCCAGGCGATCCGGCTGGGTGGATCGCCGGGTTGCCAGTCGCGGAACCCTTCGAAGTCGTCACCGCGGCGCGCCCGCCCCCCCTCGTGGTGATCGCTCTCCAGGATCTGCTCCGGAGCAGGTGCCTCCTCCAGCGGACGGGGCCACACGATGCCCTCGCTGGCCGGCTCCAGCCAGGCCCAGGCCCGGACGATGCCGAGTGGTGCGTCGGTCTCGATGCGCAGCCTGCCGAGCCGCTGAATGCCACGCCGTGGGGCGGGGATCTGGAGAGGCACCTCCGCATCGCCGGCGGGATCGATGGCGGGGATGCACCCCTTCCCGCCATCGGCGATCAGACGCAGGGAGTTGCGAACCGGCCCGTCGGGAGCGGAGACCACAACCGGAAAGGTCAACCCCTCTCCGGCGAATGCCGGAGAGGGGTTGAGGACATCCACCTGCAGTCCCACCAGGTTGCGATGGGTGTGGAAGATGGAGATCACCCCCAGGGAGGCGAGCAGGAAGGTGAGCGCGTAGGCGAGGCTGTTGCCATAGTTGATCGCCCCCAGCAGCAGGACCAGCAGCGTGAGGGCGAAGAGCCACCCTGACCGGGTGGGCAGGATGTAGACCCGACGGTGGTGCAGGTAGACGGGGTTGGCCTCGGGACCTGCCAGGCGGCGACTGGAGATGCGGTCGGCGAGGCTCATGGGCGGCGCCCACAACGACGGGGATCCGGGCTGCCGCCCCGCG